>JAICHZ010000074.1 GCA_025924655.1 Pseudonocardiaceae bacterium
CTCTGTGACGGATCCCGTACCGTGGACGAAATCGCCCATGAGGTCCAACTGGCTTTCAATACGGCAAACACACATCACAATGCCGTAACCCACTGCCTGCATCAGCTGACGGGAGCTGAACTCCTCCGTCGGGTCGACGGCGACACCGGCGACGCGGACAAACCGACCAGCGTCCACGACACCGACGCAGGCTAAAAGCGTCAGCAAAAGCGCCAATCCGGCGAAACAGCCCTTCCCGCGGCGCTGACCAGGGTTCGCTATGGTCGAGCCGCCGAAGTTGACCTCTTGTCCCGACCGGAATCCACGAGATCGGAAGGCCAGCCATGACCGAGCACCGCCAAGACGACAACAACCGCACCAACCTTTCTCGCCGCGCATTTATCCAGCGACTGACGACAGGGGCCGCAGGTGCGGTGTTCGCCTACCCTGTTGTCCTTACCTTCTCCAGAGAATGGGCCCATGCCTCAGCGGGCCACGGAGCAGCCTCCTCCGCGGCGTCAGCCCACCTCGCCGGCTTGCAAGCAACAGCACACCTCTCGTAGCGGCCGCGGCGTAGGATTTGGACGAACGCGTGCCCAGCGCTGACACTCGGGCCGAGCGGAGCCGTTTAAGCCCACGCATCGGTGTAGCCAGGGCTTTAGTGGACCATGATCGGCTTCGACGGGGATCGTTGGCGTGCATATAGAGCGAGGCCCTCAGGTGTTGTGATTCGACGCAGGCCGCCCCATACGCGGTCTGGGTTTCGCGCGGGCGCGGGGTGAACCGCTTGGGCCTGATGGTCAGGTGAACCAGCGCCGCCCTTGGCCGGTGATGACGCGGCCGAATTGAAGTTCGGGGAAGTGTGCGCCGGCGCCGAGGGTGGTGGCGTCCTCGAGCTCGCGGAACAGTCGTTCGCGGACCTGCTGTGCGAGTTCGGGATCGACGTCGCCGATCGATCGCCAGGTGGGTTCGTCGAGCTGGACCGGGCAGACGATCGCGTCGCCCAGCAGCAGTGCGCGGCGGCCTGCGGAGGAGACCACGACGCACAGATGTCCGGGGGTGTGTCCGGGTGTCATGGTCAGGCTGACGCCCGGCGCGATGGTGGTGTCGCGGTCGACGGGCCGTAGGCGGTCGCCAGGTTTGGACGCGGCGCGAAAGCCATGTCGGATGTGGTCGAACATGCACATGTCGGGGTCGGCGACGAAGTGGTCCCAGTCGGGTGCGCCGAACCAAATGGTGGCGGAGGTGAAGACCGGGGCGGCGTCGCTGTCAAAAGCCAGCCGCAGTGGTCGGCGTGCAGGTGAGTGCAGACGACGTCGGTGGTGGCGGGTGCGGTGACGCCGGCGGCGCGCAGCCCGAGCAGCAGCTGACCGCCGACCAGCAGCCGGCGGGGGCCGTCGTCGCGCATCTCGGGTCCCACACCAGCGTCGATGAGGATCGTCCGATCACCCGTTCGCACCAGGAAACAGCCGATGGGCAACCAGGCCATTCCGTGGCGGGTGAACAGGTCCTCGTGGCCGTCCGGGCGGGCGTGGTCGCCGAAGTAAGCAGGCGAAGCCCGGAAGGTCCCATCAGCGACGGGATGGATGTCGATGTCACCGATCAGCATTGGTCTCCTCGGGGGTGCGGTCGTCGGTCGCTGCCGCAGGGTCGGCAGTGGCTCCAGGGTGCAGGCGGTCGCGTGAGCGATGCGTAGCACCTCAAGGCTGGAGGGGCCGGTCCGCAGACTGCGCCGCCCGTGCGGCGGTGAGCGGGCGGGTCATGTTCCTGCCGCCGCTTGGTCTTTGGTGTGGGGGTGTGGGGGTGGTGGGCTTTGTAGCTGCGGACGGGTTTGGTGCTGGTGCGGGTGTCGGGGTGGAAGAACATCAGCGTGGCAGCCTCGATGCGGATGCTGATTCGGCGACCAGCGAGGATTTCCGCGGCAAGCAGTCGGTAGGGACCGAGGGAGACCAGGCCTCCTAGGGAGACGGTGCGGTCGACTTCCAAGGCGGCGCCGGGTTGTGCCGGGGGCAGGGGTGAGGGACCGGCCGGGCGTCCCCCGGTGGTAGCAGGCCGGCTAGGTCGGTGGTGGACAGGTGGGAGCGGAGGGTCTTGACTCGGGCACCGGCGATGCTGAGGTGGACCACGTCGCGATCGGCCCAGAAGGTGACCGTGACCCCGGCTCGGGTGGGTCCGAGCCAGAATTGTTTGCCTCGCACGGCCAGGTTGCCCGAGACCGGCACCATCCGGTCGAACTCCACCCGGCCTACCTTGATGGACCAGCGGGGCGACGTCGGCGTCCTGACGAACCGCCTCGACCGCGTGCCCTGCCTGCACCGACTCCACCGGGGTGGTCGGCGCAGAGCTGGGCACGGTCGTGGCCTGCGGTGAGCCAGCGGGCTGAAGGGTGGCTGGAAGCCGGGACTGCAACGTCGGAATGGTCGGCGATCTCCCGCATGATGTGCAGCGCCACTCCATGCGCCAGCAGCAGCGACACGCACGTGTGCTTTGGAAGCACAGCTTGCCGAGGCCGACCCGCTCGCGGAGGTCCCGCCACTGCGCGCCCAGGGTGGGCGCCGGGATCGGCAGGCCATCCGTAGTTGTGAACACGAGCTTTGACCCATACCAGTGGTCACTTTTGATCCCAGTTGTGCGCCACCGCTCGGTGTTGGTAGCCATCGTCCGTGATCTCCGTGGAATGTCGCCGCTCATTACGTGTTGGAAAGCAATTCTAGGGCTAGGTAATCTATCTGCGGATTTACGTGCGATTACCGATTGCCACCTGGTCTTACTCCTCGGCAGGGTATGTGGTGCCGAATCGGAATGACACCGATGCGGTGATCGCTGTACCCGGAATCCACCGGGCACCTTTCCTAGGAGGACCTGATGTCTGACGCAGTGAGCTTTGTGGAGATCAAGGAGCAGTACGTGGAGTTGCTGCCCGCGCGTACCGTCCTGTCACTGTTGTGCGGCACCACCGGTACCAACACTACCGGCAGTGGCACTACCGGCACTGCCACTACCGGCACTGCCACTACCGGTGGTACTGGTGGCCCAGGTAGCGGTACGCCGACCATCACTGGCAACACGATCTTCGTCTTCGTCGCGGGTAATCAGTACAACACGCTCACCGGCGGGGCTCCCGACACCGGCGGTCCTGCCAGCACCGGCGGAGCCGCGACCGGTGGAGCCACGGCCGGTGGTGCTCACTGAGTCGAGCACTGACCCGAGCGAGTGCAGCCGGCGATCAGTCATCCTGCGGCGTTGCTCAATGAGGCAGGGGTGGCCAGAATGCGACCGCCCCTGCCTGCCGGGTTAACGCCAGTACCGGTCACCACCAAACTAAGCGCGTTCGATGGCGTTCATGCCAGTTCCACAGTCACGTTTACTCAGGCACATGTACGACGCCGGTCACGTGCAGATGACAGGGATGTCGATCAGTTGATCTAAGCCGCCTACCGGCGGTTTACCCCCTCACCTCCGGCGGCTGAAGAACCCGCTGTCAGGGTGAAGCACCGAGGAATCCCTACCTGACGAACACGAAGCCGAGCACACGTTCGTACCACTCGGAGCTGATCTGAACATCTATAGCTCGTCAATCCATTTTCGACTAGAAGTATCGAACATCTCACGACGCCGGGGGTAAAGTCCCTTGGTAGTCGCGGGAATGTGCGAGTGGCACGGCGATGCAGCTCCTGCCGTTGACAGTTACGGTCGATTTTCGCGTAATCCCGGGTCCGTACTCGGATCACGCCCGCGCTCAGCACGACCTCCCATCGCGGTTTCTCGCTCAGCGTGGCGTCCCGTCCGCCCGTCTCCCGAATCGCTGGCAGCAAGTCAGCGGCCGCGCCCACCAGCTCGGCATCCGGGAACGTTGGTCGCCACAGTCCGGCGACACTCCAGTCTCGCATCCGCCCTGCTGACTACGGACAGTTATGGCATACGAGAAAAGCCCTCCGGGTGACAGCGACTCATCCGGTGTCCATGCTGAGCGCGCTCGGCGCTCGACACGGCCGGGGCTCTGGCCTCCCGCCTGCCCCGACCGACCGGCGCCAGCCGGCAGCGCGACGATTGATGAATTGCCAAGGGGGTGAAAGGGCCGTCCATGTCCGGCAGGTGATGAAGGGATTACAGCAATCCCCACAGAAGCTCGAGCGCCAGACCTATGTTCGCCGCTGAAGATCGTCACCGGCCGCGTGTCGTCCACGCCGGGTCCCGCGATCAGGCCTTGACGGATCGTTTTCTGCGTGTCGTAACCGCGGGCGGCGCTAAGGCTGCGACATAGTCTTCACACGCGCCGGGCGCAGCCACGTCGCTGGTGCCCGACGAGACTGCGGCCAGCGTCGAATCAAGACCGATAAGGTAAGGGATGCACTGATGACTAGCTCGGCAGTGAAGAACCGGCGGCGCCACGGCATCGACCGTACCCGCGGGCAGTTCGATGACATCCTGGAGGAGCTAACCCACAGGATCGATGTGCCGGCGCGGGTCAGGGACAAGGTGCACGACGTAGAGGAAACCGTGCAGGTTAAGGCTGAAGAGGTCGAGCAGCAGGTACCCGAGATCGCGGAAACACTCGACGTTGCGGAAACACTCGAGGTTGCCGAAACACTCGACGTTGCGGCAGACGAGGCGGCGTGGCAGATCGAGGAACTGGCTGGAGAGCTACCGGAGGAAGTTCTCCCGCAGATGGCCGCACACGTCGCACCGGAGCCCGTCACGGCGCGGCAACGACCGCCCATCGTCGCGATTGCGGTGGCGGTGCTGTTGGTCCTTCTAGTGCTGCGACGCCTGCTCCGAAGGAGCAGCTGACCCTGGCCGTCAACGGCTAGGCGTTGTTGTCGGCGCTTGGCGCCGGACGGTCGGTGCAGTGGCCGTGTTCTTCGGCGTGGGCTCGGGTGATGGTGAACAGGTCGGGCGGTGGGTGGTCGAGTTGCAGGGTGACGTGGGTGATCGCGTAGTCGTGGGCGAGCAGTGTCTGCAGGTTGGTGCGGACAGCATGGCAGTCCCGGCCGGGTGCGACGAGCACATGCGCAGATAGGGCGGGCTGACCGGAGGTGATTTGCCAGACGTGCAGGTCATGGATTTCGACGACGTCGGGATGGGCGGCGAGCCGGCCGCCGAGGGCCCGGGTGTCGATGCCGGCCGGGGCGGCTTCCAGGAAAATCCGGCCGGATTGGTGCACCAGCCCCACCCCAGCGCGGACCATCAGAGCGACCACGACCAGGGCGGCGATCGCGTCGGCGCGAGCGAACCCGGTACTCAGCACAATCGCGCCAGCGACCGCAGTCGCGATGAAGCCATAGAGGTCAGTCAGCAAGTGTTGGAAGGCGCCCTCGACGTTGAGGCTGGACCGGTTGGCCTTGGACAAACACCAGGTCGCCGCGATGTTCACCACCACGCCGACCAGTGCGGTGACCACGACCAGGCCTCCAGCGACCGGCGGCGGGTCGACGAGCCGACGGATCGCCTCATACCCCAGCCAGGCGGCGAGCAGCAGCAGGGTCAGACCGTTGGCCTGGGCGGACAGAATCTCGACCCGCTTAAGCCCGTAGGTGTAATCGCCACCGGGCGGGCGGGCTGCCAGGCGTATCGCGATTATCGCGAGAAGGATCGAGCCGGCGTCGGTGAGCATGTGCGCGGCGTCGGACAGCAACGCCAGCGACTGTGCCACCACGCCAATGAGCACCTCACCGGCCATGAAGACCACGATCAACGCGAGCGCGATGACCAACGCCCGGCGGTCAGTATCTTGGCCGACGCTGTGACCATGGCCGTGCCCGTGCCCAGCAGCGCTTCTCACGGCCGTGATCTTAACGAATCATTGCTACATATGCATACTTGAGGCTCCCGCTGTCAGCGGGTTTGCTGCCCAACCCGCTGCTTAGCCTGACCAGCGCGGTCATTCAGCTGGTTCGCCGCCGCGCGGCCCTGTTCGGCCACCGTCGCAGCGGCGTCGCTCGCCGTGGACTTGACCGACTCGACGGCCTGTTGCGCCGGCTCGCGCAAGTTGTCCGTGACGTCTGAAGCGATCTGCTTCGCCTGCTCGGCCATGGGCTCCAGCTGGTCGGCGAGCCGTTCCTTCGCCTGAGCAGCGAGCTCCCGCTCCCTGCGGCTGGTCTGGATCAGTGATGCCGCGAGCCAACCACCGCCGAAGGCGATCAGTCCAGCGGCCAGCGGGTTGCCCTGGGCGCGCCGCCGCGCCGCCTGCGGGGCCGAAGTCACCGCGTCGACAGCGCTCGACGCCATCGACGACACCTGATCAGCCGTGGTGGAAACGACCGAGCTGGCCGTTTCTCCCATGTTTGACACCGTCTCGGCTGCGGTGGACGCCGCATCCTCAGCGGTACCCATGATCTTGTCCTTGACATTGGTCATCGTGTGCCGGGTCCGGTCGACTTGGCGCGCCATGGCGCGACTCGGCGTCACCTTCTCGGTCAGCGCGTTGACATTCGCGCTCAGCGCGTCTCGAGTGCGCTCGATCCGGCGGCGGATCTGATCTGGATCAGCGGTCACGGTGCTCTCCTCACCTGCCCCGGAGGGCGTCCGGAATCTCCTTGAGCGTGTCGACGGTGCGTTCTGGCCTAGGTTGCACGCGGCGCAGATGCTTGCGGCCGGTCGCGTACAACACGGCAGCGATGATCGCCCATACTGCGGCGACGATGAGTGCTGCCCGGCCCGGGTGCATGACGTTTGCCAGCGCAGCCCACAGCGCGACCGACAGGAACAGCAGCACCATGTAGCCGGCGAAACCCGCGCCGCCGAGGCTGCCGGCGGCCTTACCGCTCTTAACGACTTCCTGCTTGAGTTCCGCGGTCGCCAACTCGAACTCCTGGCGCATCAAAGTCGACAGGTCTCGCGTGACGTTACTGATCAGCTCGCCGATCGACGCGTCACCAACGTCGAGTCGCGGACTCGCCTGCGGGTCTGTTCCGGGCGGAGCCGAGAGTGGCCGGCTCATCGGGTCATCCGTCCATCAATACCGGAATCCGTATGTTCGCCGCAGTGCGGGCATGGCGCTGCGACCGGCTCAACCACGCCGACCGGTGGCCCGCCGCGCGCCACGGTGTCCATCGACGGCTGCGGCCTTCGGGGCGTGGGAAGTTCCGGCTCCGTAACTGGGTAGTCGACGCGGGCCTCGGGTTGGGGGCGGGGCTGCACCGGAGGGCTGGGCACTGACGTCGAGCCGTTGTCATTGGACTCTTTGACCGCGGCCACACCGGCTCCGGTGATCCGGCCGACAGCGATGCCCGCCAGCGCAGCGCCGAAGAGGAACGCGCCGGGACGCCGCCGGGCGAAGGAGCGAACCTCCTCGAGCAGGTCCCCGGGCTCCCGGTCGTGCAGCCACGATGCGAGCTGATGCAGCTGGTCCGCGCCCTGGCGCGCCACCGCGCTCATGGTGGCGGACGTGGACCTACCCTCGGCGATCTCCGCCAGCTCGTCGGCGATGGTGGTCAGCCGCCGTGCCGCCCTCTGCTGTTCTGACACCACCTGCTCATGCAGCTGCTGGCGGCCCTCCTGCATCAGGTTGCGGCCCTGCTGCCTGGTCTCGGCCGCGAGTTCCTTCGCTTGGTCCGCCGCCGTCTGCGCGACGTGACCCCCGGCGTCTTTCGCCGATCGGCCTACGCTGGCCGCCTCGTCGCGCACCACGCCGGTCGTCGAGACCGGGCGTGCGGCGCGGTCCGGCGCCATCGACTGGGTTCGTGATTCTCAGGCCATCACACCGACCTCCGCTGTTGACACGCCTTTCATCCGGGAATAGGTACCCGTCAGAGGCTGCCCTAACCGTTGTGAAGGGCACGCATGGTGCGATGAGGGACTGCGTTGGCGACGAGATCACCCGAATGGCGCGATGCGCTACCCGGCGAATAGTGCCCATTTCTGGTGTGCTGTGCCGTTGATGCAAACGACGGAGGGACAAGGATGTCAGCCGAGAATGTCGATGTCGTGGTGATCGGGATGGGACCGGGCGGAGAGGACACCGCCACTCGGCTGGCTAAGGCGGGACTCACCGTGGTCGGAGTCGAGGCGCGGCTGGTCGGTGGTGAGTGCCCGTATTACGCGTGCGTGCCGACGAAGATGATGATCCGCGCCGCCGACGCACTGAGCGAGGCCCGCCGCGTTGCCGAGTTGGCCGGGTCAGCACAGGTACACCCGGACTGGGCGCCGGTCGCCACGCGCATCCGGGCTGAAGCTACCGACGACTGGGATGACACGGTCGCCGTCGAGCGGTTCGAGAAGACCGGCGGCCGGCTGGTTCGCGGCCGAGCGACGTTGACGGCACCCGGCGAGGTCACCGTGTCCACCTCGGCCGGTGAGCGGGTTTTCCGTGCTGCCCGCGGGATCGTGCTCAACTCCGGCACCGAGCCGACCATCCCGCCGATCGACGGCCTGGCCAGTACGCCCTACTGGACCAACCGGGAAGCGGTCGCGGTGACGCGAGTGCCGGAGTCACTGATCGTTCTGGGCGGCGGCCCGGTCGGCTGTGAATTCGCGCAGGTCTTCGCCCGGTTCGGCGCGCATGTGACGGTGCTGGAAGCCCAATCACAGCTGTTGCCCGGTGACGAGCCTGAGGCCGGCTCGTTACTTACCGACTGCTTAACCGCCGAGGGAATCGACGTCCGCGCCGACGTCTCGGCAGCAGGGGTGGGTTACGACGACGGTCAGTTCACCGTGGCGCTCCAGGGAGGTGACGTGCTGGCCGCGCAACACCTTCTGGTGGCGACCGGTCGGCGCACCGATCTGGCTGCGCTGGGCGTCGGTGCGGTCGGGCTGGACGACCAAGCGCGCACAATCGAGGTCGACGAGCGGATGCGGGCCGCGGACCGGCTGTGGGCGATCGGGGACGTCACCGGCAAGGGTGCCTTCACCCACGTGTCGATGTACCAGGGCCGCATCGCCGCCGCTGACATCCTCGGCCAGGACGGCGAGGTCGCTGACTACCGGGCTGTGCCCCGGGTCACCTTCACCGATCCCGAGGTCGGCGCCGTGGGCCTGACCGAGGCCACCGCCCGCCGCGACGGCCTGCGGGTGCGCACCGGGCTGGTGCGGCTCCCGTCCACCGCGCGCGGCTGGATCCACAAGATCGGCAACGACGGCTTCATCAAGCTCGTCGAGGACGCCGACCGCGGCATTCTGATCGGCGCCACCTCGGCCGGACCTTCCGGTGGGGAAGTACTCAGCGCGCTGGCCCTGGCGGTGCACGCCGAGGTGCCTACCGACCGCCTACGCCAGATGATCTACGCCTATCCGACCTTTCACCGCGGCATCGAAGACGCGTTGCGCGAGCTGCACGACTGATCGAGATCGTTCAGGGTCCGCTTTCGCTTAGCGCCGGCCGCGAAGCCGATCCAACAGCCCGCTGGCCTGGCCTTCGGTTTCGCCCTCGACCCGCACGCCGTTGCCGAAGGCCACGTGGTCGGTGATCTTGCGGGCCAGCCGGCTGGGTTTGGGGTAGTACCAGGCCGCGTCCGGGTTGGTCTGTCCATCGACGCGCACGGTGTAGTAGTGCGCCTGGCCCTTCCACGGGCACACCGTCGTGGTGGAGCTGCCCACGAGATGTTCCTTGCGCAGTGACTCCGCCGGGAAATAGTGGTTGCCCTCCACCCGCACCGTTCGCGGTGCCTCGGCGAGCACCACACCGTTCCAGACCGCCCGCATCATCGACCCGCCACCTCCTCACCGACCCGATACATCTCCATACGCCGAAACTGCCAGGAGGGTTCATCAGGTGGTGTCGTCGAGGCTTCGGAAAGCCCGTACGGCACCGCGTCTGTGGGCGGTCGGTTGATCGGCACCGTACGGACTTCCCGGTGAGGCTTACCTGGCGCCCGTCGTCATCGCCAGTTAAGCCTGCGAGAGCCGCGCCGGTCAGCGCGACCCACGATTGTCCGGGTACGCGAGAGGCTACCGTTATCAAACCGTGATCGTGCGGCAGACACCCCGATCGCTACCCCAAACCACCCATAGTGAGCAGTGCTGCTACTTACTGTAAGAAACTCTGGGGTTCGCATAGGCTGTCAGCAGCTCGTAATCGCCCCACTCGCCGTAGCCCCATAACCCTGTGTACCCCCCACGTGCCAGCCCCTTCCGCACTCGTGATCGCCCACCATTAGGTTCCACTTGGCGGTTCCTGAGTCCCGCCAGACGCGCAATAGGTTCCACTTGACGGTTCGGGTTCATCCGGGAGGAGGCTGCGTGCGCGTGGCGAGGGCGTCGCTGAGCGAGCGGATCGCTGAGGAGCTGGGGGTGCCCCAGTGGCAGGTGGGGGCGGCTGTCGGGCTGCTCGATGGCGGGGCCACCGTGCCGTTCGTCGCCCGGTACCGCAAGGAAGCCACCGGCGGGCTTGACGACGCGCAACTGCGCACCCTGCAGGAGCGGCTGGATTACCTGCGCGAGCTCGAAGAGCGCCGCACGGCGATCCTCAACTCGATCCGCGAGCAGGGCAAACTCGACGACGCGCTCGAGGCGAAGATCATGGCGGTCGACTCCAAGGCCCGGCTGGAGGACCTCTACCTGCCGTTTAAGCCCAAGCGCCGGACCAAGGCGCAGATCGCTCGGGAGGCCGGGTTGCAGGCGCTGGCCGACGGGCTGCTCACCGATCCGACTCAGGATCCGCAGACCACCGCCTCGCAGTACGTCGATCCCGACAAAGGCGTGCCCGACGCCGCCGCCGCGCTGGACGGCGCCCGCGCCATCCTGGTGGAGCGCTTCGCCGAGGATCCGGACCTCATCGGCTCCTTGCGCGAGCAGATGTGGACGCGGGGCCGGATGGTGTCTCGGGTGCGCGATGGCCAGCAGGAGGCCGGGGCGAAGTTCGCGGACTACTTCGAGTTCTCCGAGCGCTTCACGAAACTGCCCTCGCACCGGATCCTGGCGCTGTTCCGGGGCGAGAAGGACGGCGTCCTGGACATCTCCCCCGAGCCCGATGCACCCGACGCGCCGGGGCCCAGCCGCTACGAGCAGGCCATCGCCGCTCGATTCAGCGTCGACGATCGGGGTCGTCCGGCGGATCGCTGGCTGGCCGACACGGTGCACTGGGCCTGGCGCACCCGAATCCTGCTGCACCTGGGTATCGATCTGCGGATGCGGCTTCGCCAGGCGGCCGAGCAGGAGGCGGTGCGGGTCTTCGCCACCAATCTGCGTGACCTGCTACTCGCTGCGCCCGCGGGTGCTCGGCCGACGATGGGCTTGGATCCCGGTTACCGCACCGGCGTCAAGGTCGCCGTCATCGATACCACCGGCAAGGTCGTGGCCACCGAGACCATCTACCCGCACGTTCCGCAACGTCGCTGGGACGAGGCGCTGGCGGTGCTGACACGGCTTGCTACGAAGCATCGGGTCGAGTTGATCGCGATCGGCAATGGCACCGCATCCCGGGAGACCGACAAGCTCGCCGCCGAGCTGGTCGCGCGGCTGGGCGTGACCAAGGCGGTGGTGTCCGAGGCAGGCGCTTCGGTGTACTCCGCCTCGGCCTACGCCTCCCAGGAACTGCCCGAGCTGGACGTGTCGCTGCGCGGCGCGGTGTCGATCGCGCGCCGGCTGCAGGATCCGCTGGCGGAACTCGTCAAGATCGATCCCAAGTCGATCGGGGTCGGGCAGTACCAGCATGATCTGCCCGAAGCGGCGCTGTCTCGTTCGTTGGACGCGGTGGTGGAGGACTGCGTCAACGCCGTCGGTGTCGATGTCAACACGGCGTCCGCACCGCTGCTGCGTCGGGTGTCGGGCATCACCGGCGGGCTCGCCGAGAACATCGTGACGCACCGCGACGCGCACGGCCCGTTTCGTACCCGGCGAGCCCTGGCTGGCGTCCCGCGGCTGGGCCCCAAGGCGTTCGAGCAGTGCGCCGGCTTCCTGCGCATCCCCGCCGGCGACGACCCGCTGGACCGCTCGGCGGTGCACCCCGAGTCCTACCCCGTGGTGCGCCGCATCCTCACCGCCACCGGTACCGACATCACCACGCTGATCGGCAACACCGCGGTGTTGCGCTCGCTGCGGCCCGCCGACTTCGTCGGTGTCATTTCCGGGGCCAACGTCGGCCTGCCCACCGTCACCGACATTCTCGCCGAGTTGGAGAAACCGGGTCGCGACCCGCGACCGGCCTTCGCCACCGCGACCTTCGCTGAGGGCGTCGACAAGATCGCGGATCTGAAACCCGGGATGGTGCTCGAAGGCGTGGTGACGAACGTCGCTGCGTTCGGCGCCTTTGTTGATGTGGGCGTGCACCAAGACGGCCTGGTGCACGTTTCGGCGATGTCCAAGACGTTCGTCAAGGACCCGCGCGACGTGGTGAAGCCGGGCGACGTCGTGCGCGTGAAGGTGCTCGACATAGACGTGCCGCGCAACCGCATCAGTCTCACCCTGCGGCTCGACGACCCCGCCGAGCCCAAGCCGCCAGCCGGCACGTCTCGCAACGCCGCCGCCAAGCCGCCAACCGGCGCCCCCCGCAAATCTGCCGGCAAGCCGCCAGCCGGCGAAGGCCGCAAAGCCGCCCCCCAGCGCCCGCCGGCGTCCAGCAAACCTGCTGCTGGCGGCGCCCTCGCCGACGCACTACGCCGCGCTGGCTACGACGAGCAACACTGAATGGTGAACCCGTCCGTGATCTGCAAGAGTTCGAAGGTGGGCGGCGGCTCTTCGGATCGCGACCGCATCGGTGTAAGCCTGAGTGGTCAAGTCGCTGTCCTCGATCCCTCAACTCGCGCAGCGTGGAGCGCATGACGTCCAGACGCCGAGTGCAGTGAGCACGGTGACGCAGTGCCGCGACGCTGCCATCGGGCAGCCGCGAATGACCGAACCACGCATGGATAACCCGATCGTGCCGAAACCAACCGTGAGCATCACATCGGGCACATCGGCATGTCGGACCTTAGTCGCGCGGAACGCCCCTGCTAGCTCGCCGACCAGCTGTTCCTGTCGCAGCCCACTCCTCAACGAGCACTGAGTAGAGCAGGCTATTCCTCCACCCGCCGTTGGTGTAGACGTGATCGCGGATGCAACCTTCATAGATCATGCCGAGCCGATGCGCGATTGCGATCGATGCGGTGTTGTCGGGTCCCATTGCGGCCGATATTCGGTGGAGCTTGAGCTCTCGAAAACCGAAGTCTACGAGCGTACGGGCTGCGTCAGTGGCGTATCCATATCCCCAGTGCTCAGCGGCGATAGCGTAGCCTAACTTCGCCGCCTGAACACCGTCGAGTCCAAGCCGAGCGAAACCCACAAGAACATCATCCATAATAGTCACGGCCAAATAATACTCAGTTCGCAGCTCCTTTTTCGCGCGGCCGACAATTCCGTCTAGCATCGCGGTCGTTTGCTCACGAGTGCGGGTATCAAAAGAGAGTGACGTGGTTACCCGATCGTCTCCGACCACGGTCATCACGGCATCGAGATCATTTAGACGAAATTCCCGAAGAGCCACTTGCGCGCCAACGAGTTGGCAGGGGTACATGGCGCGATTCACTTTGCTAGCATGCGCATGGGAGTTTGCGTGTAATATTCAATCTGCTCTTCGAGTTCTCGCGTAGTGACACTGGTCGGCACGTGACTGAGAGCGCGATGGACGCGATTCACAGAATGAACGATTCCATTGATTCGCTGCTCTGTGGGCAGATCGAGCACCGGGGCGAGGGCATCGGCAGCTCCGTCGATCTCCTCGCGCCGGATCCGTGTGATAGCCAGAGCGGTGTGAGAACCGGCAGCGTCACCAAATGCCCAGTGCGGATCGGACGTGTCAGA
>JAICHZ010000075.1 GCA_025924655.1 Pseudonocardiaceae bacterium
GTCAACCAGTAGCGACGCGCTGGGCACCACGGTGTGGCCGGAGCGTTCGAAACGGTCCAGGAACCGCTGACGGATCTCGTGGGTCTGCACGGGCCTTCCTTGCCAAGCGCGATCGGTGCGCGCCATGCGGCGCCGAATACTTCTGCCGCATGGCGGCGCCGAATACTACTGCGGCCAGGCAGCGCAGTGAAAACCGCTGGCAACCTAAAGTGTTACGACAGGGTCGAGGCTAGGCCCGCACGGCGGTTGACTCTCGACCGTGGGCCGACGTTGGCCCGAGGTCCATGCCCGTACGCTGCACGACGGCCGAATGCAGCTCAGCCTCCCGCTGAACCATTCCGGCCCGTACCTCAGCACCAAAGGAGCCGACCGCTGCGGCTAGTTCCCGAATCCCGTCGCCGACATTCTCGGCAGCCCCGGCAGGAGTGATCCGGTGGACGGCGCCGCGAGCCTTTCGGCTGGCCGCGACGCCGGCGGCAATACCAAGGCCAAACCAGAGCATCCCCTTCACCACTTGCCCCCATTCCGTCGTCCCCGTGGCCGGCGTCCGGATGCAACGTCCTTGCTGCTCTTGCGGCGACTGCGCATCGCTTTGCTGACGCCATATGATAGCGCCGCGACCCGCACCAACGGGCCGCCCAACGTCGCGGTGAACAGGGAGGTCAGCGCCGACACATTGCCGGTCACGGCTTGGGCGTTTGCGGTGATCCCGTCCAGCCGTTCCAACTGGGCGTTCACTTGAGTCACAGTCGTATTCGCACCGCTGAACAGCGGATCGGCGTCCTCACTGGCCTTGCGGATCGCCAGCGTCGCCTCGTCGAGGGTACGGCCCAGCTTGATCAGTGGCACCGCTAACAAACCGACCAGTATCACGAACGCCCCAGCGGCAATCAGCGCGGCGATCTGACCTGCCGACACATGCCCTCCCTTGCCGGTTCCGGTCGACCGCGGCGACCTGCAACGCCGTGGGCGGTGATGGGCGGACAGGCTACCGCGTAGCACCGAGATCCGAGCACCCCGGCTGGGGCGCCCCAGGCTTGTGGTTAGCCTCTCCTAAACGATCGATGACCGAACCGCCTCGGAGGATCCGTGATCCCGGCCGCCACGGCCCCCTACCAATCCGCTAACGCAACCGGCGACGACGGTGCCGCCGCTGCACTCCCCCCGAGCGCGCTGGCCGGCAGCAGGGAGGGTCTCACCGAGCTCATCACCCTGGTGGCCCGCACCATGCGCGACGCGCTCGCCGAGACGCGCGCGGCCGGTCCGCTACCGCCCGGCGCTCCGCACGAGGTTCTCGCCGCCACCCGCGCCCTGCTTGGGCCGGCCGCGCTGCCCGAGTACGGCTGCGGTCCCGACGCTGCTCTGTACCGCCTGGCTACGGCGCTGACCAGGCACGGGCTCGACCTGTCCCACCCGCACGCCGCCGCTCATCTGCAACCCCCGCCGTTGGCCGTCGCGGTGGCCGCAGACGCCCTGGCCACCGCTGGCAACTCCTCTCTGGACACCTATGACTCCGGACCTGCCACCCTCGCCGTCGAGGGCTGGGTGGTCGAGGTGCTCACCCGGATGACGGGTTGGGGCCCCGACGCCGGCGGTGTGTTCACTCCGGGCGGATCGATGTCCAACCTGCTGGCGCTGCTACTGGCCAGGGAGCACGCCGCTGGTCAGTGCGGAGTGGACACCCGTCGCGACGGCGTCGCCGGACTGTCAGGACCGGTGGTGTTGGCCAGCGAGGTGGCGCACTTCTCGGTGCAGCGGGCCTGCGCCGCGCTGGGACTAGGTGAAACCGCGGTACACCCGGTGGAAGTCGACCACCGCTACCGGATGCGCCCGGACGCCTTGGCCACACAGCTGACGCGGCTTACAAAGCTGGGCACTGCGGTCACTCCGGTAGCGGTAGTGGCCACCGCGGGCACCACGGATTTCGGTTCCATCGACCCGCTACCCGAGATCGCCGCGTTGGCCGCCGAACACCGAGTGTGGCTGCACGTCGACGCGGCATACGGGTTCGGTGCACTGTTCTCCGACCGGATGGCTCCACTGCTGGCTGGGCTGCCCGCCGCCGACTCCGTCACGCTGGACCTGCACAAGATCGGCTGGCAGCCTGCCTCCGCGAGCGCGGTGCTCCTGCGCGATGCCTCCCGATTCGCCCCGCTGAACCGCCAGGTCGCCTACCTCAACCCGGTCGACGACGCGTTAGCCGGCTACGACGGGTTACTGGGGCGCAGCCTGCAGACCACTCGCCGGCCGGACACAGTGAAGATCGCCGCCACGATTCTGGCGCACGGTCGAGTCGGGCTGGGCGGGATGATCAACGTCTGCCACGACCTCGCTCGATACGCGCAGCGACGGATCGATACCGAGCCGGCGTTGGAGCTGGTCTCACCCGCACAGCTCAGCACTGTGGTGTTCCGCTACCGCGGATCGCGAGCCGGTGCCGACAGCGCGCTGAATGCCGCGCTGCGCCGGCGGCTGCTGCGCAGCGGACGCACCTTGGTCGGTCGTACTGAGGTACGGCTTGACGGGCCCAGCGCGCCTTCGTCGGTATGTCTCAAGCTCACCCTGCTCAATCCGACGGCCCACCAGCATGACATCGACTCGATGCTCGACGCGGTGCTTGCCGCAGGCCGCGACGAGGACCAGTCATGACCGGGACCACCGACTACGCCCCGACCGCTGACCCGTTGCAAACCGGCTCGGCCCGAGCCGCCGCCGAGCACGCCCACCTGGAGGCGCTGCTGCGCTGCTGGACGCGGGAGACCGGTATGCCGGTGCGTCCAGGGCCGCTACAGGTCGGGCTGCCGGCCATCGGGCTGGCTTTGGTCACCCACGTGCGGTACGCGTCGATCACCGGATGGCACCGGTTCGGTCCGGTCCGGCTGCAGCGCACCGACGGCGTCGACGCCGGTCCGGCAGACCCGGTGCTCGCCATCGCGCTGGTCGCCACCGAGGCGATCGCCCGTGGCGGGGTGCTACCCGGCGGCATCCCGCCCGGGGAGCTGGCTGATCTGGTCGAGCGGACTGCCGACTCGGTGCGCCGAGTCGCGGCATTTTTATCCGGGCCGCGCACATCCGACGATTCGTGCCGCGATGCCTTCTTGGATACCGAGCAGGCGCTACTGCTGGGTCATCTGCACCACCCGGCTCCCAAGAACCGGGACGGGATCACCTCCGCCGAGGCCGCCGCCTGGTCGCCGGAGCTGCGCGCCTCGTTCCGGCTGCACTGGTTCGCCGCCGACCCGGCTGTGGTGTCACAGGATGCGGTGACCGACTCCCCCGCGCTGCGCGGCCGGGACACCGCCGCGTTGTTCGCCGACCTCGCCGAGTTCGCCGATGCCGATGCCGATGGGCGGATTCTGGTGCCCGCCCATCCGTGGCAGGCCCGGGAGGCCCTGCGTCGTCCCCGGGTGGCTGGCTTGGTCGAAGCCGGCCTGCTCGAACCGCTGGGAGAACGCGGGGGACCGTGGCATCCCACCTCCTCGGTGCGAACCGTCTACCGGCCCGGCACGGAGGTGATGCTCAAGCTGTCGTTGGGCCTGCGGATCACCAACTCCCGGCGCGAGTTGACCCGCAATGAGCTGCGCCGCGGGGTAGAGATCCACCGCTTGCTGGACCTCGGCTACCTGGCCGCCACCACTGCCGCGCACCCGTCGTTCTCGATCGTGCGCGACCCCGGCTGGCTCGCCGTGGACGAACCACACCGCTCTGGCGGTCCGAAAGTCAATGGCCTCGACGTCGTGGTCCGCGAGGTGCCCGGGCAGATATCCCAGTTACGCGCCCTGGTGGGCCTGGTCGCTCCCCGACCGCAGCAGGGCTTGTCGCGGCTGGGTGAACTGGTGACTACCGGCGGCCTGGATCCGATGGCCTGGGTGGCCGCCTATACCGATCTCGTGCTGGTGCCGATGCTGCACCTCTACGCGGCCACCGGGATCGGTCTGGAAGCCCACCAGCAGAACACCTTGGTACGCATCGCCCCGGACGGGCGGGTGGTTGGTGGCGCGTTCCGGGACAACGAGGGTTACTACCTGGCTGCGTCGCGGCTACCGCAGCTGCTGCGGGCGCTCGATACCACGGATTCCGCGTTGATGCTGGTCGACGACCGGATCGTCGAGGACCGGATGTCCTACTACCTGCTGCGCAACCAAGCTATGGCCGTGATCGGCTGCCTTGCGGTGGACGGCTTGGCCGCGGAGCCCGAGCTGCTAGACGTGCTGACCGGCCGGCTGCGTGCAGCGCTGCCCGCACTCGCGGCGGCCGGCCCGGACGGCGACCGGTTGGCCCGCCGATGGCTGACCGAACCCGCCCTCCCATGCAAAGCCAACCTCTTCACCCGGCTCCATGGCATCGACGAGGTGCGCGCCCCGCTGGATGCCCAGTCCGTCTACCTCAACCTCCCCAACCCGTTGGTTCCGTAAGCCCTCGTGCAGATCGCCATTCGGAGCCGAATGGCGCTTTCACGGGCCCCGGGATCGCGATTCGGCTCCGAATGGCGATCTGGTGCCGTTCAACGGCCGCGGATGATTCGGCGGAGCCGGGTGAGCCGCTCGGAGAGGGCGCGTTCGGCGCCGTGTGGGCGGGGTTCGTAGTAGTTTCGGCCTACCAGGGTGTCGGGGGGGTATTGCTGGGCTAGTACGCCGTCGGGGGCGTCGTGGGGGTAGCGGTAGCCCTGCGCATGACCAAGCCGGGCCGAGCCCGCGTAGTGCCCGTCGCGCAGGTGAGCGGGGACGGATCCGGTCGCACCGGCACGGACGTCGGCCAGGGCCGTGTCGATCGCGGTGATCACCGCATTGGATTTCGGTGCGGTAGCCAGATGCACGGTGGCCTGGGCAAGCGCAAGCCTGCCCTCGGGCATGCCGATGAACTGCACCGCGTGTGCGGCGGCCACCGCGGTCTGCAATGCCGTCGGGTCAGCCATCCCGATGTCCTCGCTGGCGTGCACCACCAGCCGCCGGGCGATGAACCGAGGATCTTCGCCCGCCTCCACCATCCGCGCCAGGTAGTGCAGCGCCGCGTCCACGTCGGACCCGCGGATGGCCTTGATGAAAGCGCTGATCACGTCGTAGTGCTGGTCCCCGTCCCGGTCGTAGCGCACCGCCGCGCGGTCCACCACTGACTCGACACATGCCAGGTCCACCTCGGCGCCGCCGGCGGAGGTCACCGCCTCGGCGGCGGTCTCCAGCGCGGTCAGCGCCCGCCGAGCATCCCCCGCGGCCAGGCGCACCAGGTGTTCCTCGGCCCCGGGGGCGAGAGTGATCGACCCGTCGAGGCCCCGCGGATCGGCCAGCGCACGCCGGATCAAGGTCTGCACGTCGTCGTCGGATAACGGGTGCAGCTGCAGCACCAGTGAGCGCGACAGCAGCGGCGACACCACCGAGAAGAACGGGTTTTCGGTGGTCGCGGCGACCAGCAGGATCACCCGGTCCTCGACCGCGCCGAGCAGTGCGTCCTGTTGGGTCCGGGAGAAGCGGTGCACCTCGTCGATGAACAGGACAGTGGCGTCGCCGCCCTCGCGTCCCAACCGGCGACGGGCGGCGTCGATCACGGCGCGGACTTCCTTGACCCCGGCCGACAACGCCGACATCGCCTCGAAACGTCGCCCGGTCGCCTGCGAAACCAGCCTGGCCAGCGTTGTCTTGCCGGTTCCCGGTGGACCGTAGAGGATGACTGACGCCGCCGATCCGCCCTCGACCAACCGGCGCAACGGGCTGCCGGGTGCCAGTAGATGATCCTGCCCGACGACCTCCGCCAGCGTGGCCGGGCGCATCCGTACCGCGAGCGGCGCTGCGGCGGACAGCCGCTGCTCGGCGCGCTCCTCGACCTGGGCAGCGAACAACCCATCGTCAAAAAGAGCTTCGTTACTCGCACGGTTACTTGCCAGACCGTTATCTGCCCTGTTACTCGCCACATCGTGACGGTACCGCCGACGGCCGACGTCAGCCCGGGGTCAGCGGACGGCCGAGGCTGCGGTCCTCACGGCGGGTGCGCAGCAGTAGCACGACGACACCCGCGAACGCGATGCCGACCAGGTTCACCAGCAGCTGCAGGGTTGACTCCGCGGCCGTCCTCCAGTCACCAGTGGTGATCGCGACCACCGCAAACGCCGCGGCCGGCACCGTCGTTACCGAGATGAAGACCCCGATCAGCGCGGCGGACTTCGCCGACGTGAGACTGAGCATCCCGGCCGCGCCGGCCAGCATGGCGAGGATCAGGGAGAAGGGCCCCACCTGATAGATGAAGTCGACCTGCTTGAGTGAACCGACGACTTCCACATCGATCAGCCCAGTCCATTCGCCGAGCAACGCGCCGACTGCGGCAATGAGCATGGCCAGCGGGAAGCCGAGCCCCAACGCCATTGCCGCCCTGCGGATCAGATCACCACGGCGTAGCACCAACCCGACCGCCATCGCCGCCAACGGCGCAAACTCCGGGCCGACGACCATCGCCCCGACCACGGTGATCGGAGAATCGGTGACCACTCCAACCACCGCGATCAAGCAGGCCAAGGTAAGAAACGCCATGAAGGTGAAAGTCAGTCGTGAATCGTCCCCGGTCCGCGCGATGAGCTCGTCCCAGACCACCGCGTCCGCGGGCTCTCCCGGCACGGCCACCGCGGCGGCGTCCGCCGCGTCGGAGAGCACGGTGTCCAGTGGTTCGAGAGTGATCCCACCGACGTGGTCGACACCCAACCCGCACAGTGCGGCCAACACCCCGTCGGCGGCCTCGCGGACTATGTCCGCTTCGACCAGATCACCGGGCGGATCGATCGCGGCACCCCGCAGCGCTGTGAGGTGTACCGTGCCGGGTTCCTTACGTAGCGTGTCGAGCACCGCGTCGGTGTTCTCCACCGGGCAGGTCACCCGCAGATGCAGCACCCCGCTATCCCTTCACGGCGGGCTTCGCGTCCACCCCCGCCTCGATGCGCTGTTCTCGGGTGATCGGGGCTGGAGCGCCGGTGAGCGGGTCGAAACCACCACCGGACTTCGGGAAGGCGATGACCTCCCGCAATGAGTCGGCACCGGCGAGCAGCATGCAGATCCGGTCCCAGCCGAAAGCAATGCCGCCGTGCGGCGGTGGGCCGTAGCGAAAAGCCTCGAGTAGGAAACCGAACTTGTCTCGGGCCTCGTCGGCGGTGATCCCTAGCACCTGAAAAACTCGTTGCTGTACGTCAGCCTGATGGATACGGATCGAGCCCCCGCCGATCTCGTTGCCGTTGCAGACGATGTCGTAGGCGTAGGCCAGGGCAGCGCCCGGGTCCTGCTCGAAACGGCCACTCCACTCCGGCGTGGGCGCGGTGAACGGGTGATGAACCGCTGTCCAGCTGCTGTGCCCCATTGCCACATCGCCGCTGCGCTCAACGGGTTCGAACATGGGTGCATCGACTACCCACACGAAGGACCAGGCCGACTCGTCAATCAGGCCGCAGCGCCGACCGATCTCCACCCGGGCGGCACCCAGCAGGGCACGCGCATCACGTGCGTCACCGGCGGCGAAAAACACACAGTCGCCGGGGTTGGCGCCGACGGCCTTGGCCAGGCCGTCACGCTCGTGCTCGGCGAGGTTACGGGCCACCGGCCCGGACAGCTCGCCTTCCGCGCTGATCAGTACACAGGCCAGTCCCTTGGCACCGCGCTGCTTGGCCCACTCCTGCCACGCGTCCAACTGCCGCCGCGGCTGGCTTGCTCCGCCGGGCATGACCACCGCTCCCACGTAGGGCGCCTGGAACACCCGGAACGGCGTGTCGACGAAATAGCTGGTGAGCTCGGTAAGCTCAAGCCCGAGTCGGAGGTCTGGCTTGTCGGTGCCGTAGCGCGCCATCGCGTCGAGGTAGCTGAGCCGGCTGATCGGCAGCTCGATGTGGTGACCCGCCAGTCCCTCCCACAGGGCGGCGATCACTTTCTCGCCGAGCGCGATCACGTCATCCTGCTCGACGAAGCTCATCTCGATGTCGAGCTGGGTGAACTCCGGCTGCCGGTCGGCGCGGAAGTCCTCATCCCGGTAGCAGCGGGCCAGCTGGTAGTACCGCTCCATGCCGGCGACCATGAGTAGCTGCTTGAACAACTGCGGTGACTGCGGCAGCGCATACCAGCAACCTGGCTGTAGCCGCGCCGGCACCAGGAAGTCCCGGGCGCCTTCCGGGGTGGACCGAGTCAGGGTTGGCGTCTCGATCTCGACAAACCGCTCCTCATGCAGCACTGTGCGGGCGATCCGGTTGGCCTCGCTACGCAGGCGCATCGCGGCAGCGGGGCTGGGACGGCGCAGATCGAGGTAACGGTGCCGCAGCCGGATCTCTTCGCCGACCTCAAGGTGCTCATCGAGTGGAAACGGCAGCGGTGCTGACTCGCTGAGCACCGTCAGCTCCTCGGCGGTGACCTCGATGCCGCCAGTGGGAATGTCGGGGTTCGCATTGCCCTCGGGACGGATTGCCACGGTGCCAGTGACCTGCAGGCAGAACTCGGCGCGTAGCCGGTGCGCCCGCTGCGCCATGTCGCCCTCCCGGAAGACCACCTGGGTTACCCCGGAGGCGTCTCGCAGGTCGATGAAGATCACACCCCCGTGGTCGCGGCGCCGGGCAACCCACCCGGCGAGGGTGACGGTGTTCCCTGCATGCTCGGCGCGCAGCGTGCCGGCAGGGTGGGTGCGCATCACGGGAACTCGCTCCTCGATCTCTCCGACGGCAAACCGGACCCTGCAGAGGCTAGCCGCGCCGAGAGCGCTGCCGCCGTCGGCGTCCCCTGGTCATAGCAGCCTGAGCTGCTCCGCCTGTGGCTTCGTCGTGGTTGTCGTGCTGGCCACCGTGGGCCGCCCCCGCACCGCGGTGCGCCGGACGGGAAGTCTGCGGGCCTCGCCCGGTACCACGGCTCCGATGCCGTAGTCCCGAGCCAGCGCGTGTACCCGGGCGGCGATGCTCTGCCGATATGTCTTGGGGGCGTATGCGCCTGCGCCGTAAAGCTCTCGGTAGCGCGACACCAGGCCCGGGTGCGCGTGCTCCAACCAGCCGAGGTACCACTCCCGCGCGCCGGGGCGTAGGTGGAGCACGAGTGGGGTGATGCTGCGGGCGCCGGCTTCCGCGATCGCGCACACGGTCGCCTCAAGCTGACTGATCGAGTCGGTGAGGTACGGGAGTACAGGTGCCATCAGCACACCGCATCCGATGCCCGCATCGGTCAGCGTGCGACACACGCTGAGCCGGGCTTGTGGAGCGGGCGCGCCGGGCTCGACTCGTCGCCACAGCACCCGGTCAACGAATCCCACTGAGACGTTGACCGCGACATCAGTGACCTTCGCGGCTTCGCGGAGCAGGTGCAGGTCGCGCAACACCAGGGTGCCCTTGGTGAGGATCGAGAACGGATTGCGTGCATCGCGGAGAGCCTCGAGGATGCCGGGCATCAGCCGGTAGCGCCCCTCGACCCGCTGGTAGGGATCGACGTTGGTGCCCATCGCGATATGGTTGCCCGCCCAACGCGGGGACATGAGCTGCCTACGCAGCAGCTCCGGCGCGTTGACTTTCACCACGATCTTCGAGTTGAAGTCAATCCCAGCGTCAAGATCGAGGTACTCGTGAGTCCGCCGAGCGAAGCAATAAACACATGCATGGCTGCAACCCCGGTACGGGTTGACGGTCCACTCGAACGGCATCCGGGATTGGCCGGGTACCTTATTGATGATCGACTGGGCCCGCACCTCGTAAAAGGTCATCCCGCGGAACTCCGGGGTGTCGAAGGTGCGCCTGATGACGTCATCCATCCCGAACAGCGCGTCCGGAGCCGAGTCGTCCGACAGCATCAGATTGTCCCACCGCATCGCCCCACTGTATCGAACATACATTCGATCCGCTAGGAACGTAGCGCGGTATCGACCCGAGAGGCACGCCAGCTGATGAGTGCACTGGACCATCGAACCGGCCGGCACCGTGACCGCGGCACCGTCGAGCCGGCCGGCACCGTCAGCGGGCATGGCCACGGACATGGGCACGGATTTGCGCCGCCG
The DNA here is from genome assembly GCA_025924655.1 of Pseudonocardiaceae bacterium. Lineage (GTDB taxonomy): Bacteria > Actinomycetota > Actinomycetes > Mycobacteriales > Pseudonocardiaceae. The sequence goes on from JAICHZ010000075.1 coordinate 9,988, forward strand.
TCCTCCCGGCGAGTCAGGATGTTGCTGATCGCGGTGCTGGTCCCGATCGCGCTAGCCACTCTGGTGGGGCTCTGGCTGACCTGGCCGGGTGCCCAGCCGCACAGCGGTGTCGACATCGGACTAGGGCAGCGGCCGGTGCAGGGCGACGTGCTCACTGCAACCTCCGCCGCCTGCACCACCGGCGGTGCAGGCGGTGGCGGGACCGGGTCGGCAGGTCAAGACAAGAGGTGCATCTCGCTCGGTGTGCGGCTCACCGACGGCGACTCCCCCGGTGTGATGATCCAGCAGGTATTACCCGACGAACCGAGCACGCCGCGCTTCGCTGTCGGCGACCATGTGGTCCTCGGGTACACCGGTGGCAATCCTTCCGACGCCGCCTCTTACCAGATCCAGGATTTCCAGCGAGGCGCCTCGATGCTGTGGCTGGCCGCACTGTTCGCCGCCGCCGTGTTGTTGCTCGGCCGGTGGCGAGGCCTGGCCTCGCTGGCCGCGTTGGGCTTCAGCTTTCTGGTGTTGGTGACGTACCTGTTCCCCGCGATCCTGACCGGCGGGAACCCGGTGATCGTCGGTGTGCTGGCCGCAAGTGTGATCATGTTTGGGGTGCTGTATCTCACCCACGGTGTGTCGGCACAGACCTCCAGCGCTGTGCTGGGCACGGTGTTGAGCCTCGCGCTGATCGGGGTACTCGGTACCGCATTCTCCGCGGCCACTCAACTGACCGGGCTCGACGACGACACCGCCAAGCTCATCGGAGTCCTCGGCCACGGAATCGATGCCCGGGGATTGCTGCTCGCGGGGATGCTGATCGGAGCTCTCGGCGTTCTCGACGATGTCACTGTCACCCAGACCAGTTCGGTGTGGGAATTGCGCCGGGCGAATCCCGAGCTCGGGGCCCGGCAGCTCTATACCGCCGCATTGCGGATCGGCCGGGACCACATCTCCTCAGCGGTCAACACCTTGGCGCTGGCCTACACCGGAGCCGTGTTGCCCGTGCTGCTGCTCTTTTCCCTGTCTGGGCAGAGTTTCGGCGTCCTGGTCACCACCCAGGATGTCGCCCAAGAGGTGGTACGCACGCTGGTCGGCAGCATCGGGCTCGTCGCCGCTGTCCCTATCACCACGGCGATCGCCGCACTGGTCGCCCGGCACGACAAGATCACATGATCATCGGTGATGCGGAGATCTCACAATCCGCGGGCTCGGCCAGGAGCGCGCAGGCCGTGCAGGAACGGGTTGCGCGCACGTTCCCTACCGATGGTCGTCTGCGGGCCGTGGCCCGGCAGCACCACGGTTTCGTCGTCCAGCACGAGGATCTTGTCCCGGAGCGAGGCGAGCATCTGCTCGTGATCACCGCCGGGTAGATCGGTTCGTCCGATCGAACCGGCGAACAGCGTGTCGCCGGAGACCAGCAGGGCCGGCCCGGAGCGCTCACCAGGCCCCGAGCGGAAGGTCACCGAGCCGCGGGTGTGGCCCGGGGTGTGATCGACGGTCAGGGTCAACCCGGCCAGCTCCACAGACGCCCCGTCAGCCAGCAAGCGCACCTCACGGGGCTCGCGCAGCGCAACCCGGCCGCCGAAGAACTGGCGCGCTTCGGCGGACAGCGCCCGGAGCGGGTCGGTCAGCAGTACCCGGTCCTCGGGATGGATCCACGCCGGGATGTCGTTGCCGTCGCATACCGGCGTCACCGCGAAGATGTGATCGAAGTGCCCATGTGTGAGCAGTACCGCCACCGGGTCGAGCCGGTGGCGGCGCAGCAGGTCATCTAGTGGTTGCTCGGCACCCTCACCGGGGTCGACCACCACGCACGGACCACCAGCCTCGTGGGCGAGCACGAAGCAGTTCGCCTGGAAGGATCCGGTGGGGAAACCTGCGACCAGCACAGGTCCAGCCTAGGGCGCGCACGGCAGGGAGGCTGACGGCGGGCTTAACCACGGCCCACATAGACTGCGCCGCGATCGTCGCCGAGCTACAGGAGTCCGGGTGCCCACGAACGAGCAGCGTCGCGAGGCCGCGAAACGCAAACTGGATCGCCAGCTCGCCCGCCGAGCAGAACGAGCCAAGTCGCGCCGCAGGTATGCCGTGGCGGGTGGCGCGGCCGCGGTGGTGCTGGTCATCGGCGTCGTGGTGCTGATCGTGACGTTGGGCAACCGGCATCAGGCAGTCGAGGCCACCCCGAAGCCGTCCACCGCGGCAAAACCGGCCAAAGCGAGCTCTCCGGCCACCCCCCGCGCCGACAACGAGGTCACCCCGCTACCGGTCCGCCCGACGCCACTGCCTGCGTCGGTGGACTGCCAGTATCCGGTCACCCAGCAGGCTTCGGCCAGGCCGGTGAAGGCCCCGATGGCCGGCTTCACCTCCGCCACGGGCACCGTGCCGGTGACCATGCAGACCTCGGCCGGCGCGATCGGCCTGACCCTTGACCGGGCATTGGCGCCCTGCACCGTGAGCAGCTTTATCAGCCTGGCGCAGCAGGGTTTCTTCGCCAACAGCCCGTGCCACCGGTTGGTCACCAACCCCGGATTGCAGGTTTTGCAATGCGGTGATCCGACTGGCTCGGGTGCGGGCGGACCTGGATACACCATCCCGGATGAGGTGTTTCCCCAGCTGACCTACGGGCGCGGGCTGGTGGCGATGGCCAATACCGGCCAACCCGACAGCGGCGGTAGCCAGTTCTTCCTGATCTACGGCCAGACTCAGCTGCCACCGCAATACACAGTCTTCGCCTCGATTTCACCGACCGGCCTGGAGGTCCTCGACCAGATAGCCAAGGCGGGCGACGACGGCTCGCTGGAACCCTCCCCTGGTGGCGGCAAGCCCAACCAACCGGTCACGATCACATCCGTCGACGTCAAGGCGGCCTGACGGGACCGGCCGGGTCAGTTAGAGGATGTGACCCGGTAGACGTCGTAGACACCTTCGATGTTGCGCACCGCGCGCAGCACGTGGCCCAGGTGCTTCGGATCCCCCATCTCGAAGGAGAACCGGCTGACCGCCACCCGGTCTCGGGTGGTAGTGACCGAGGCGGAAAGAATATTCACCCGACCGTCCGCGAGCACCTTGGTGACATCGGACAGCAGGCGGTGTCGATCCAGCGCCTCCACCTGGATCCCGACTAGGAACACCGACGCCGATGAAGGCGCCCATTCCACGTCGACCAGCCGCTCGGGCTGCGCCCGCAGCGACTCAGCGTTGGTGCAGTCGGTGCGGTGCACGCTGACCCCGCCCCCCCGGGTGACAAACCCGAGGATCTCATCGCCTGGCACCGGCGTGCAGCACCGGGCGAGCTTGGCGTAGACGTCTGCGGCGCCGCTGACTCGCACGCCGGAATCGGTGGTCGGTCGACGGCGCTGGACCGTGGACGGCGTGGCCCGGTCGGCCAGCACCTCCTCGGCACCCTCCTCACCGCCCAGCAGCGCGACCAGGCGTTGCACCACATGCCGAGGCGAGGCGTGATGCTCGCCGACAGCGGCGTAGAGGGCGCTGACGTCGGGATAACGCAGCTCTCGGGACACGGCCACCATCGACTCGGCGGAGACCAGCCGCTGCACCGGCAGCCCGACCCGGCGCAGTTCCTTGGCGATGGCGTTCTTGCCA
>JAICHZ010000076.1 GCA_025924655.1 Pseudonocardiaceae bacterium
CCGCTTGGAACGGTCCGAGCCACCCTGCAGTCTTAGCGCCTCCTACCAGCCATTATTCGCACGGTTCGAATGCTGCATCAGATGCAACACGGCTCAAAATCAGCTGCAGCCGCTGGTCGAGCCACAGCCCTCGCAGACGTAGCAAGATCCGGCAGGACGCATCTTGGTCCCGCAGGTCAGGCACAGTGGCGCGTCAGCGGCCTTCCCCAGTTGCAGCTCGAGCAGCTCGGTAGAGCTGCCAACGTATATCGGGGCCGGACGGCCCGCTGCCAACACAGCGGGATGGCTCGAGTCCACCGAGGTGCGTAGGGACTCGACGTCGGTCCCGCTACTTTCGTCGAGGCCGTAGTCCATGGCCACCTGCGCCGTGCGCTCTTCGGCGGTCAGGATGCCCAGTTGATCCCTCTTGTCCTTGGGCAGCTGATCCAGTGCAACCCGACGGAACAGATAGTCCACCACGCTCGACGCCATCCGAACGTCCGGATCATCGGTCATCCCTGCCGGCTCGAAACGCATGTTCACGAATTTCGAGACGTAGGTCTCCAGCGGTACGCCGTATTGCAACGCAATCGAGATTGCGATCGAGAAGGCATCCATCACACCAGCTAGCGTGGAACCCTGCTTGGACATTTTTACAAAGATTTCGCCAAGGCCGCCGTCCGGGTAAGACCCCGCGGTCAAGTAGCCCTCAGCGCCACCAACGGTGAAAGAAACAGTCTCACTTGGCCGTTTTTTAGGTAGCCGCTTGCGCACCGGCCTCACTGCGGCGAGCACCTTGTCCACCCCTGTGGCCGCGGTCTTGCCGGTGGACAGCGGTTGACCCACCTTGCAGTTATCCCGGTAAATTGCCAGCGCTTTGATTCCCATTTTCCACGATTGCAGGTAGATCTCTTCGACATCGGCGACGGTAGCCGTCTCGGGCATGTTGACAGTCTTGCTGATTGCCCCGGAAATGAACGGTTGGGTCGCGGCCATCATCCGCACGTGGCCCATCGGGGGAATGGCCCGCTCCCCCATCGCGCAATCGAAGACCTCGTAATGTTCGGGACGCAGCCCAGGGGCATCGATCACATGGCCATGCTCGGAGATGTACTCGATGATCGCCTCGCTCTGTTCCGGCTGATAGCCCAACGCTGCGAGTGCTTTGGGTACCGTCTGGTTGACGATCTGCATGGATCCGCCACCGACCAGCTTCTTGAATTTCACCAATGAGAAGTCCGGCTCGATACCAGTCGTATCGCAGTCCATCATGAAACCTATAGTTCCAGTCGGTGCTAATACACTAGCCTGAGCGTTGCGCCATCCATTGCTCTCGCCGAGTCGGATGCCATCCTGCCACGCCCTGGTGGCGGCCTTGTGCACAGCACGGTCATTGTGATCGTAGGTGCGCACCAGGTCGTTAGCCGCCGCGTGCTTGCGCATGACCCGCTGGTGCGCTTCGGCGTTGCGAGCATATCCGTCATACGGTCCGACGACCCCGGCGAGTTCCGCTGAGCGCTTGTACGCAGCAGCGGTCATCAGCGAGGTGATCGCCGCGGCCAGCGCGCGTCCACCGCCCGAGTCATAGGCGTGACCGGTGGCCATCAACAGCGCTCCGAGATTGGCGTATCCGATGCCGAGCTGCCGGAATGACCTGGTGGTTTCGCCGATGGCCGCCGTCGGGAAGTCCGCGAAGCAAATCGAGATGTCCATCGCCGTGATGACTAGCTCTACCGTCTTCGCGAACAATTCGGCGTCGAACGTGAGGTCCTCGCGGAGGAACTTCATCAGATTAATCGATGCGAGATTGCAACTGGAGTTGTCCAGGTGCAGGTACTCACTGCACGGATTGGATGCGGTGATGCGTCCGGACTCCGGGCAGGTGTGCCAATCATTGATCGTGTCGTCGTACTGCAGACCAGGGTCAGCACATTCCCATGCAGCCGTGGTGATATGCCGGAAGAGCTCCCTGGCCTGCACCTTCTCGATGACCTCGCCGGTTGTCCGAGCGCGCAGTGCGAACTCGCCACCGGCTTCCACGGCGCGCATGAACTCGTCCGATACTCGAACCGAGTTATTGGCGTTCTGGTATTGGACCGACGTGATGTCCTTGCCACCGAGGTCCATATCGAATCCGGCGTCCCGGAGCACCCTGATCTTGCGTTCCTCAGATGCCTTGGTCTGGACGAATTCGGCGATGTCTGGATGGTCGACGTCGAGCACCACCATTTTGGCGGCGCGACGGGTCGCACCTCCTGATTTGATGGTACCCGCCGAGGCGTCCGCGCCGCGCATGAAGCTCACCGGGCCGGATGCCGTCCCGCCAGAGGACAGCAGTTCCTTAGACGAGCGGATACGGGAAAGATTCAGGCCAGCACCAGAACCGCCCTTGAAGATAAGCCCTTCTTCTCGATACCAGTTGAGGATTGATTCCATCTCGTCGTCGACCGAGAGGATGAAACAGTTATGTACGCGAAGGCTGTTTGACAGGTACTCCCCGGATTCGGTCTGGATATCATAGACCTCCATCGGGCCGCGAGGTTCAATTCGAGCGATCTCGAGACGCTTGACGTCTCGAGCCGGCAGACCCGGCAGCTCAAACGATGCCTCCAGTTTGGCCGCCTTCACCGGGTCAATGAAGCCGATCTCGTCGGCGAATATACGACGGTCTCCGGCATTCTGGATCCGGATACACCACATATCGTGCCTATCGGAACGCTTCTCGGCTTTGCGGCTCACCCGTGCGAAGATGCCGAATCGCGCGAGCAATGCCTGCACATCCCGGATCAGCCCTTCGCAGATCATGTCGAAAGCCACCAGCGTCGAGTGCTTTCGCGCGGAGACATAGCCCTCGGCCTGGAACAAGCTGCGAAGGTATGCCGCCACCACTGGCAGTGGTGCAGTGAATAGCTGCTCGGGTACTCGCATCTCCGTACGACGCACGCGAAGTCCCCAGGCGTCGACGAACTCGGCGAGCGCCTTACCGTAGAGGCGGGTACGCCGGCAGTCTAAGGAAATGTCCTGCGTCGTCACGCGCCGCTCGTGGCTGTGCACATCAGGGAATACCATGTTCAAAGATCGAGTGACCCATGCCAGCTCCGCTTCGGTGACGGTCATCGCCTCGATCGTCAGCGATCGGTTGGTGCCGGTGTACTGCCCGACGAAACCGTCCGCCTGCAGCCAGCCCGCAAGCGCCGCCTCGGCCACCGCTCGTGAATCGATCTCCTGTTCCCCGAACGCAGGGCGGCGGTGCCACTCCAACTGGTCACCCACGCGAAGTTCACCAGCCGATACGAATTTCCCAGTGCCTTCACCGCTGGAGCGCCAGACGAGATGGTCTGCCGTGACGTCCAACGCGTGCCCGGCCTTGGTGTGGATGCGCAGCACGTGCTTGACCCCGTTGGCCTTGGTCGCCACGATTTGCGTGATGCCATAAGCGTCGTAGACCTTGGTGCCGACCGCGTCCTGCTCGACGAGCCGGCCGATGGGGATCATCCCGGCGGGAGTGCTCACCAGTGCCTCATAGGGTTGGCACGCAGATACTTGTTGCGGCGATGCGGTCCCGACGTTGAACCAGACCGGAGAATTGAAACTGAATACCTGGTGCAGCAGCATCCAGGTCAGCTCCTGGGAGAAGATCTCCTTGTCGGTGTCGGTGGCGAAGTATCCGTGCTCGGCACCGGCTGCGGTGTAGGTCGTCACAACCCGGTCGATCAGCTGGCGCAAGCTCGACTCGCGCTGCTCGCTACCCACTGCGCCGCGAAAGTATTTGCTGGTCACGATGTTGACTGCGTTAACCGACCACGAGTCGGGGAACTCGACACCGCGCTGTTCGAAGTTGACCGTGCCGTCCCGCCAGTTCGTCATCACGACATCCCGGCGCTGCCATGTCACCTCGTCGTAGGGATGGCGCGCCTCGGTGGTGTAGACCCGCTCTATCCGCAGCCCGCGCTTGGACCGCGCGGCGGGCGAAGCTCCAGCGGTTCCCGCCCCGTTGCCAGCCTGAGTCCCGACGGTCTCGGTCATCCCTCATCCCTCTCGGTCGCGGTGTGCATACTCCCGGCGTCGGGTCTCTCCCCGTCCGGAGCGGTCGGAATCTTCGTCGTGCGGTCGTGGCGTGGGAGGTCACGCAGGCTACGGATCTCCTTCTCGAAGTCCTCGATCGACGAGAACGATCGGTAGACGCTCGCGAAACGTAGGTAGGCCACCTCGTCGAGCTCCCGCAGCGGGCCGAGGATGGCCAACCCGACCTCCTGGCTGGGCACCTCGGCGCTGCCCAAGGACCGGATCGCCTCTTCGACCCGGTGCGCCAACTGCTGTAGCGCACCCTGATCCACCGGGCGCCCCTGGCAGGCCCGGCGTACCCCACGGACGATCTTGTCGCGGCTGAACGGCTCGGTGGCACCTGAGCGTTTCACCACGGCCAGCACCAACTCCTCCACCGTCGTGAACCGTCGGCCGCATGCCGGGCACGAGCGGCGCCGGCGAATCGCCTGGCCATCTTCTACTTCGCGCGAGTCGATGACACGCGAGTCGCCGTGCCGGCAGAACGGACAGTGCATACCTCCTCACCCCTTCCGCGTCACGGCGATGCGTACAACCCAACCTGTACGTGAACAACATCGGTGTAACTACCATATGTTGTGGTGGTCGCAAATGTCGAACCGCCACGCGTGGGCCCGCTTCGCGCATCCCCGTCAGCGTCCGTCGGGCACCTGCAACGGCTGTCCGGGCTCTATGGCGGAGCCCACGATCCCATTCAGCTCCCGGATCCGGTGCACCACCGCACCCTGGTCAGCCTGTGGCGCCACCCGCCGCGCCACGTCCCAGAGGGTCTCGCCGCCGCCCACGCGAGTCACCGCCGTCTTCACCGGAACCCCAGCACTTGCGTCCTGGCCGATCCAACCGAGGCCACCCACGATGGCCACCGTCACGGTTGCGGCAGCTACTACGTTCGCCAACCGAGATCGGTGCGTCGGCGCCATCCCGCGTTGCGTCGGGACCAGCACCTGCCGATGCGCCACGCATCGCACCTGGCGGTTTCCTACCGTAGGAGCTAGCGGCGGGACGGGCGCTGGAGGTGTCGTGAGCGCGCGCAGCCGCCGGACCGGCCTGGCGCCGCTGGGCACGCCCGTGACACTGTGTGCCGCGGGGGAACCACTCAACCGTGCTGGTGCCGTCATCGAGACTCCTCATCGCGGGTACCATCGAACGCGAGTTCGATAGAACTGCTGCGGTGTCTATCACGGCACCCCGACAGAGTCGGCGACCCTGCGGCGTGTTGTTCGAACAAACGTTTGATCTTTGGCCCGGCGGCGGTTAACGTCAGCATCGTTACGCACCGTGTGGGGTCCAGCGGTGGTCTCGCAACTTCGAAACCCGAGGAGGAGCGTTGGGACAACAGCCGAGCGACGAGCCGGTGGTAGCCGGTTCCGCAGCGCAGACGCACAGCCCAAGCCGCACCGCGCCGGTCCATACTTTCCCTGACCTCGATGACAGCACTGGCAAGGACAGTCTCACACCGCGCCAGCGTCGGGTCCTCGAGGTGATCCGAGAGTGGGTGCAGCGGTTCGGCTACCCGCCGAGTGTGCGCGAGATCGGCGAGGCAGTCGGGCTCACGTCGACATCGTCGGTTGCACATCAGCTGCGCGCCCTGGAGCACAAGGGCTACTTGCGCCGGGACCCGAACCGGCCTCGAGCGGTCGGTGTCCGACCCGTCGACAGTCCACCTCAGGCAGCGGAAACTCCCAGCGAGGAACCAGACCGCCCCAAACCTGTTTTCGTCCCCGTGGTCGGCCGGATCGCCGCAGGTGGTCCGGTGCTCGCCGAGCAGGCTGTCGAAGACGTCTTCCCGTTGCCGAAAGAACTCGTCGGTGAGGGATCGCTGTTTCTGTTACGGGTCGCGGGTGACTCGATGGTGGAAGCGGCGATCACCGATGGAGACTGGGTGGTCGTCCGCCAACAGCCCAGCGCCGAGAACGGAGACATCGTTGCCGCCATGATCGACGGTGAGGCGACCGTGAAAACGTTCAAGCGCCGTGACGGGCACGTCTGGCTGCTCCCCCACAACCCCGCTTACCAGCCTATTCCAGGTGACGAAGCGACCGTGCTCGGCCGGGTGGTGACGGTGTTGCGACGGCTGTGAGCCTGGAGGTGTCTGGCTAGACCAGATACGCGGCCAGCGCGCCGGCGAGGTCCGGGCGTACCCGTGCGCGCAGCCGGGTACCGCTTTCGGTGTGGTCGGTGTCCAGCATCTCGCCCTCGGCGTGCACTCGGGCGACCAACGCACCTTCGGTCCACGGCAACAACGCGTCGACTTCAACGTGCGGTTGCGGCAACCCGTCGGCGATCCGCTGGACCAACCCGGCGATGCCGGCCCCGGTGTGCGCGGAGACGAAGCTTGCGTTGGGCAGCACGTGGCGCAGTCGAGACAGCACGAGCTGGTCCGCGTCGTCGATCTTGTTCACTACCAGTAACTCGGGCGGCATCGGCGCCTCGCGATTCTGGGTAATCTCAGCGAGGACCTCGCGCACCGCCTCTACCTGGAGTTCAGGCATCGGGTCGGCCCCGTCGACAACATGTAGCAGCAGATCCGCATCAGCTGTCTCCTCCAGCGTGGAGCGAAACGCCTCCACCAACTGATGCGGTAGGTGGCGGACAAAACCGACAGTGTCGGTGAGTGTGTACTCCTGCCCTTGTGGTGTGCTGGCCCGGCGGGTGGTGGGATCCAGAGTCGCGAACAGGGCGTCCTGCACTAGCACCCCGGCGCCGGTGATCACGTTGAGCAGGCTGGATTTGCCTGCGTTGGTGTAGCCGACGATGGCCACGTTGGGCACCTCGTTGGCGCGTCTGCGACCCCGCTTGGTGTCGCGGATCGTCCGCATCGCGGCGATCTCGCGGCGCAGCTTTGCCAGCCGGCGGTGGATGCGCCGCCGATCGGTCTCCAGCTTCGTCTCCCCCGGGCCGCGAGTACCCACTCCACCGCTGGCCCCGCCGCCCGCACCGCCGGCTTGCCGGGACAGCGACTCGCCCCAACCACGAAGCCGCGGCAGGAAGTAACTCAGCTGCGCCAGCTCGACCTGTGCCTTGCCTTCCCGTGAGCGGGCATGCTGGGCGAAGATATCCAGGATCAGAGCTGTCCGGTCGACGACCTTGACCTTGAGCTTGGCCTCCAACTGCCGCAGCTGGCCGGGGGTCAGTTCGCCATCGCAGATCACGGTGTCCGCCGCCGTGCGCAGGACGATCTCGCGCAGCTCGAGCACCTTGCCGGAACCGATGTACGTCGCCGGGTCGGGCCGCTCGCGGCGCTGGACCATAGCGTCGAGCACCTGTGACCCGGCCGTTTCGGCAAGCCGTGCCAGTTCGGCCATCGACGCGGTGGCCTCGGCTGCGGAGTCGTCGGTCCATACCCCGACGAGCACCACGCGTTCCAGACGAAGCTGCCGGTACTCGACTTCGGTGACATCAGCGAGCTCGGTGGATAGCCCGGGCACGCGACGTAGCGCTGAGCGCTCTTCGAGATCCAGCTCTCCTCGCGAGGTAGGGCCGGGACCACGGAACGGAGAATTCGGTGAGGTTGTCATACGCCTCTCATCGTGACACGTCTGGGCGGATCATGCTCTCGAATTCGGCAGAGCACCCAGCTGATCAGTGCGCCGACCACCAGTCGAGAGCTAGCCGACCCCCCGCGACGAGCACCGCGGGCCCGGTCAGCGTGCTGCCGTCCAGAGTGATCGCGACGTGCAGCCGGCCGCCGGACACCTGTACCTGCGCCTCGCCGGTGTCCTGGTCTTGCGCATCGAGCACTGCGGAGAGCGCAGCCACGGTTCCGGTGCCACAGGAGCGGGTCTCGCCCACTCCCCGTTCGTGCACCCGCATCCGCAGCTGCCCTGGAGCCAGCACGTTAATAAACTCAACGTTGACGCCGTGCGGAAAGATTCCGGGATCGTGCCCCGGTGGCACGGAGAGATCCAGCTGTTCCACCGCCACCTCGGTCACGCAGGCCAGATGGGGATTGCCGAGCTCCACCACGAGCCCGGAGAACGCCGCGCCCTCGACGGTCACCGTGGATTTGCCGTTGCGCTGCACCTGACCCATCTCGACCGTCACCGAGCCGTCCTCGTTGCACCGCACCGTGCGCGGGCCGGACCTGCTGCCGATCCGGAACTCGCGATCGGAAACAAACCCAGCGTCAGTGAGGTAGCGGGCGAAGACTCGGGCCCCGTTGCCACACAGCTCAGCGACGGAACCGTCGGCATTGCGGTAGTCCATGAACCAGTCGTCCGGTGAGGTGCCCGGCGGCGCGTCGCTCACCAGCGCACCCGGCACCACCCGGAGCACGCCGTCGGCTCCCAGCCCGCCGCGCCGGTCGCACAGCGCGCGCACCCGAGATGGTGTCAGGTCCACTGCGCCGGTGGGGTCGGGTACAAGGACGAAGTCGTTCTCCGTCCCGTGCCCCTTGAGGAACTCGATGCCCTGCTCCATCGACTATGAGCCTATCCGCCCGCGGCCAAGCGCAGCGCGGCGTCGAGCAAGTCAGGGTGGCGGCAGTCCAGCCATCTGATCCGGTCGTCGCGCCGAAACCAGCTGCGCTGGCGGCGGACGAAGCGCCGGGTCGCTTGGGCGGTCGGGCCGGCGGCGCAGGCAGGATCAGCTCCCGCGTCCAGTGCGGCGATGACCTGCCGGTAGCCCAGGGCCCGCGACGCCGTCCGGCCGTCCCGTAGGCCGCGAGAAAGCAATCCGCGGACTTCCTCGACCAGCCCGTCGGTGAACATCCGATCCACCCGCGCGTCGACCCGCGCGTCGAGGACCGCGAGATCGGTATCCAGCCCGATGATCGCGGCTCGGTAACGCGCCGGACCGGGCGTTGGCAGCGCAGCGGAGAACGGACGGCCGGTGAGCCGGATGACCTCCAGTGCCCGTACCACCCGGCGGCCGTTGCTCGGCAGGATCCGGCCGGCCGCCACCGGGTCGAGTCGGTGCAGCCGGTGATGTAGTTCCGGCGCCCCCTGCTGTGCAAGTTCGGCCTCAAGCTGCGCCCGCAGTTCGGGGTCGGTACCCGGGAACTCGAAGTCGTCCAGCACAGCCTGCACGTACAGTCCCGAACCGCCGGCGAGCACCGGAACCGCACCCGCAGCGAGTAGCTCCTCGATGATGCGGCGGGCTTCACGTTGATAGACCGCCACCGATGCGGTCTCGGTGACGTCCAGGACGTCAAGCAGATGGTGGTACACCCCAGCGCGCCGCGATGGTGGCAGCTTCGCGGTACCGATGTCCATGCCACGGTAGAGCTGCATGGCGTCGGCGTTGACCACCTCGCCACCGAGACTGCGGGCCAGCTTCACCGCAAGGTCGGATTTGCCGGTGCCGGTCGGGCCAACTACCGCGAGGACGCGCGGATTCATCCGGTCCATACCAGGATCGGTGGATGTGGCGCCACCGCCACGCGTACGATCACCGCTGCAGGTTAGTGCCACTTCGCACCTGCTCCCCTGTCCGCGCGCCCGAACTGCTTCAATGCGGCCGTGGCCGAGCTTTTCGGACAGAGCCCGTCGAGGTGCACACACCTGTGTAGTCGCGGCGCCCGCAGAACGCACGGCGGGCACGAGGTCGAGGAAGGCCGGCATGACCGAGGACAGCCAGGCAGAGCAACATCTGGAGACCAGTAGTCAACCCGGTCCCCGCCCCTTCGTGTCACGCGCCTGCCGTGACCCGCAGCGCTGGGGGCGAATCGCTGCCGACGGGACCGTGTACACCCACACAGCTGATGGCGAGCGAGCGGTGGGTTCGTGGCAGGCCGGCACGACCGAAGAAGGGCTAGCTCACTTCGCCCGCCGCTTCGACGACCTGCTCACCGAAGCTGAGCTGCTCGAGTCTCGGTTGACGTCGCGAGTGGCTGACCCCAAGCAGGCGCTGGCCCGGGTCCGCGCCTTGCGCGATGACATCGTCGAGCCGACCGCCGTGGGCGACCTCGTCGGGCTCACCGCTTTGCTGGACTACCTGCAGCGACACGCCGAAGACTGCCTCGCCGGTGCGAAGACGGCCCGAGAGCAGGCCAGAGCGCGAGCAACCGCTCGGAAGGAGGAGTTGGCGCAGGAGGCCGAGCAAATCGGCGCCGAGTCCACCCAGTGGAAAACCGGCGGCGACCGGCTGCGGACCATCCTGGATGAGTGGAAGACGATCAAAGGCGTAGACCGGAAAACCGACGAGGCGCTATGGCGCCGCTTCTCCAAGGCCCGGGACGCATTCGCCAGGCGACGCGGCGCGCATTTCGCTGAACTCGACCGGCAGCGCGTCGGGGCCAAGAGCCGCAAGGAACAGCTGGTCGTCGAGGCCGAGACACTGGCCGAGTCCACCGACTGGGGCGCCACCGCGAGTCGCTTCCGAACCATGATGGCGGAGTGGAAGGCGGCAGGCCGCGCCCCCAAAGAAGCCGACGATGCCTTATGGCAACGATTCCGGGCCGCCCAGGAACGCTTCTTCAGCCATCGCGCTGCGACCTTCTCCAGTCGCGATTCGGAATCGGAGCGCAACCTGACGCGGAAGCAAGAGCTGGTCGCTGCCGCGGAACGGATCGATCCCGCCGGTGACGTCGAGGCGGCCCGAGCACAGCTGCGGAGCATTCAGGAACGCTGGGAGGCAGTGGGCAAAATCCCGCGGGAGCGGGTCAAAGAGCTCGAAGCCAGGTTGCGTGCCGTCGAGGAACGGGTCCGCACGGCGGCTGACACGCAGTGGAAACAGATCGACCCCGAGTCCGAGGCCCGGGTGGCCCAGTTCCGGGAAAGGGTGGAGCAGTACGAGGCACAGGCCGCCAAGGCCCGCGCCGCTGGCGATGACCGCCGCGCTAGTACCGCACAGGCTCAGGCTGATCAGTGGCGGGAATGGCTGGCCGCCGCAGAGCGTGCTGTCACCAGCAGGTGACGGCAACCAGCTACCGGCGGGATAGGGCTCTTGGCGGGATAGGGCTATTGACGGGATAGGGCCAGCCGCAGCCATTGCACCGCCAGCACCGCCACGGCCAGCACCGCCAGTACCAGTCCGATGCCGGGCCCGGCGCCGTGCGCGGTCTGCCGCGACCAGATCGCCCACACCCCGTCGAGCACACAGTAGGTACACCCCAGTGCGCTGGCCCAGACCAGACCCCAGCGCCGGGTGACTAGCGCCAGTACGGACACGCCGACACCCATGCCCAGCGCTACGCCGCCGAACATCCGCGGCAACATTCCCACCCGGTCGACCGGGTTGGCGGCGCCGCTGAGCACGTCCCAGCCGCTGGCGTCGCCCACCCACGGCAACGCGACGGCCAGCAGCAACATCATGATCGCCCCAGAAATCACCGCCGCACGGGTGCCTGGGTCGACCCGATGCAATGCCGAGCGCTCTACCGCGTCGATTTCAGCCCGCAGCGCAGCGATGCCATCCGGATCGTCGGTCATATCGCCGTCCTCACAAAGCTCCCGACATGGGGACTTATCGGGCCTATCCAACCCCTGTAAACCCCGATAAGTCCCCATGTCGGGAAAAAGAGGGTCATGTTGGGGAGGTAAACGAGGGTAGTCCGAGCAGCACTCCCGGGCTGGTCGGGCGCCGACCGGCGGCCCATGCGTCGCCGGCGGCGGTCCGGCGGTACGCCCGCAAGGCGAGGTCGGAGACCAGATGGTGCGGCGCCGCATAGGTGATCTCCGCGAGCACCACGTCGCCCGGCCGTATCTCGCCGTCACCCGGTTCGAAGTGCACCAGCCGGCCGTCCCTGGCCCGCCCGCTCATTCGCCGGGTGGCCGCGTCTTTGCGGCCCTCACCCTCGGAGACCAACACCTCCACCACGCTGGCGACCAGTCTCCGGTTGAGTTCCCAGGAAATGCTTTCCTGGAGCGCGACGAGCCGGTCATAGCGGTCCTGCACGATCGCCTTGGGCACCTGGCCGGCCATGTCGGCGGCCGGTGTGCCCGGACGCCGCGAGTACTGGAAGGTGAACGCCTGCGCGAAGCGTGCTTCGCTGACCACGTCCAAGGTAGCCTGGAAGTCGGCCTCGGTCTCACCGGGGAAACCGACGATGATGTCGGTGGACAGCGCCGCATCGGGCATCGCGGCCCGCACCTCCTCTACGATCTTGAGATAACGCTGTGCGCGGTAGGAGCGGCGCATCGCCGCCAGGACCGCATCCGAGCCGGACTGCAACGGCATGTGCAGCTGGTGGCAGACGTTGGGGGTGGCCGCCATCGCCTCGATGACATCTGAGGTGAAGTCCCGCGGATGCGGCGAGGTGAAGCGCACCCGCTCCAGACCCTTGATCGTCCCGCAGGCCCGCAACAGATCACCGAATGCGCGCCGATCCCCGAAGTCGACCCCGTAGGCGTTGACGTTCTGCCCCAGCAGGGTCACCTCGAGCACGCCCTCGGCCACCAGCGCCTCGACCTCCGCAAGGACGTCACCGGGCCGCCGGTCGACTTCCTTGCCACGCAGCGCGGGCACGATGCAGAACGTGCAGGTGTTGTTGCACCCCACCGAGATCGACACCCACGCGGAGTGCGCCGAGTCCCGCTTGGCCGGTAACGCGGAGGGAAACACCTCCAGCGACTCGGCGATCTCGATCTGAGCGGCGTCGTTGTGCCGGGCCCGCTCCAGCAGTACCGGCAGCGAGCCGATGTTGTGGGTACCGAACACGACGTCCACCCAGGGCGCGCGCCGGATGATCTCGCCGCGGTCTTTCTGCGCCAGGCAGCCGCCGACCGCGATCTGCATCCCTGGATGATCGCGCTTGATCGGGCGGAGCTGACCCAGGTTGCCGTAGAGCCGGTTATCGGCGTTTTCGCGTACCGCGCAGGTGTTCAGGACGATCACATCGGGGGTAGCGTCATGCCCCGCGGGGATATACCCGGCCGACTCGAGCAGCCCGGCCAGCCGTTCGGAGTCGTGCACATTCATCTGGCAGCCGTAAGTGCGCACGCGGTAGCTGCGTGGACACTGCTCGGTACTCGCCGTCATCCGCAGATCACCTTTCCTTACCCTTCCAGGGTAGGGCCGGGGCCAACCCGCTATCGCGCCACCCTCGTCGCACGGGCAACCGCGTGGTATGGATGACCTCGACGCCCCACCCACTTGGAGGATCGGATGAGCGCTCCCGCGGCAGCCGACCCGCCGATGATCCGGATGGCGGGTGTGCACAAGCATTTCGGGTCGCTGCACGTGCTACGCGACATCAACCTTGAGGTTGCGCGCGGCGAGGTGGTGGTGGTGCTGGGGCCCTCCGGGTCCGGCAAGTCGACGCTGTGCCGCAGTATCAACCGGCTGGAGCCGATCGACGAGGGCCGTATCGAGATCGACGGAACACCGCTGCCCGAAGAAGGCCGGGCGCTGGCCCGGCTGCGGGCCGATGTCGGCATGGTCTTTCAGCAGTTCAATCTCTTCGCCCACAAGACGATCGCGGAGAACGTCGAGCTCGCTCCGGTGCGGGTCCGCCGG
>JAICHZ010000077.1 GCA_025924655.1 Pseudonocardiaceae bacterium
GCCGCGCTCTACCTCGCCGGCGTGCGCCGCCTGCGCCGCGCCGGACGGCCCTGGCCCGCCGGACGCACCGCGGCGTGGCTAGCCGGCTGTGCGGTGCTGCTGGTGGCCACGTCGTCGGGAATCGGCACCTACGGCCCCGCGGTATTCAGCGTGCACATGGTGCAGCACATGCTGATCGCCACCTTCGTCCCGGTGCTGCTCGTGCTGGGTCACGGGATGACCATGGCGCTGGAGCTCTCCCCGGACCGGATGGCGCGGCGGCTGGTGAGTCTGCTCGACGCCCCGGCGATGCGGCTGGCTCGCAACCCGGCTATCGCCTGGGCAGCGGTGGCGGTCACCCTTTTCGGGCTTTATCCGACCGGGCTGTTCGACACCATCGTCGCGCAGCATTGGGCGCACCTGGCCATGGACACCGTGTTCTTCCTCACCGGCCTCGCGCTGTTTTGGCCCCGTGCTCGGCCAGAGCGTGCCCGGGGGCGGGCTGCCGGCGATCGGTCGAATCGTCATGGTGTTCGCCGTGATGGCGCTGCACGCCGCGTTCTCCAGCTGGCTACTCAGCCGGGCGACGCCCGTGGCGACCGGCTTCTACGGCGCGCTGCGGCTGCCTTTCGTCCCCGACCTGCTCGCCGACCAGCGGCTCGGGGCGGTTGCGGCCTGGATGCTCGGCGAGGTGCCGGTGCTGGTCGCCGTGCTTGCGCTCGTGCTGCGCTGGACCCGAGCCGACCGCTCACCACCCGAGCCAGCGGACTGGCCCACGCCGGTCGGCGGGCGAAACGTTCAGGCACAGTGACGGCGTGAGTCTCACCAGTCCCAGGACCAGGTGGATGGTTGCGCTGCGGATGTGCCGCTCCCGGCAACTTTCGGGGAAGAGTTGCCGCATATGGCACCTCTGTAAGCTGAGACACCCGCTATCCTGCGGTCACTTAGGGTAATGGATCGCGCCCGTGCCCGGTAGGCTTGCATCTCCCGTGCGCCGGGAAGTCACTGCGCTACAGCGGGCTCGAGTTCCACGTCGACACGGACGCCGTTGTCACTGGGCCGGGTGGACACCTTCGCGACATTCCCGGCTTCGCGGATGTCATCGATGACCGCGCGCACCAGGCGAAGATGGTCTGCGCTGGCGTGCACGGTGAGTTCGCTGACGACGGTCCGCAACGAGACCTTCGCGGCACTTTTTGCCTTGCGGATTTCGTGGAGCACGGTCGCGGCCGCATCGAGATGTGCGGCGTCGGCCTCTGGTCGCACGCCGAGGGCGGCTGAGTCGGGCCACCGAGAGCGGTGAATCGAGCCGTCGTGGGACGCCGACCACACCTCTTCGGTGACGAACGGTAGGAACGGCGCAAAGAGCTGGAGCATGACATCGAGAGCGCGGCGCAGCGTCACCAGCGCCGAGCTGTCCTGCTGATAGGCGCGGTTTTTCACCAATTCGACATAGTCATCGCAGAAAGACCAGAAGAACGTCTCGGTCATGAGCAGTGCTTTGGTGTAGTCATAGCCGTCGAACGCCGTGGTTGCCTCTGCGACAATCTTCTCCAGCCGCAGTAGCAGGGCGGTGTCAAGCGGATGTGTCGCGCTTGCCTCGGCTAACGGCGCACCGAATCCGCCGATGAACTTGGCGACATTAAGCAGTTTCACCACCAGCTTGCGGCCGATCTTGAACTGGTTGCGGTCGAAGGCCAGGTCGAGGCCCGGCCGCCCCCCTGCTGCCCAGTACCGCACGGCATCGGCACCAAATGAGGCGATCAGATTGCTCGGGGTGTCTGGGCTGTTATCCGACGATTTGGACAGTTTCTTGCGGTCCGGGTCGTAGACGAAGCCCGAGATCGCGACAGCGCTCCAGGGCACCGTGCCGAAGCTGTAATGGCTGCGCACAATGGTGTAAAAAAGCCAGGTCCGGATGATGTCGTGCGCCTGCGGGCGCAAGTCCATCGGGTAGACGCGCTCCCACAGGTCCGCGTCGTCGATCCAGTGGCCGGCGATCTGCGGGGTCAGCGACGACGTCGCCCAGGTGTCCATGACGTCCGGGTCGGCGGTGAAGCCACCGGGCACGTCGCGCTGGTCGGCTGTGAAACCCTCGGGAACATCGACGGACGGATCGATCGGCAGGTCCTCGACGCCGGCCACGATGGGCCGATCAGGCGCCACCGTGCCGTCGGCCTCAATGGGGTACCACACCGGGAAGGGCACACCGAAGAACCGTTGCCGGGTGATGTTCCAGTCGCCGAGGAGCCCGTTGACCCAGTCCTCATAGCGCGTCTGCATATATTCCGGCGCCCACCGCAGTTGCTCGCCACGCGCGATCATGTCGCTCTTGGCGGGATAACGGATGAACCATTGCCGGTTGGTCACGATCTCCAGCGGCTTGGTGCCGTTCTCCCAATGCTTGACCGGATGGGTGATCGGTCGCGGTTCGCCTTCCAGTTCCCCGGATTCGGTGAGTAGCGCCACGATCGTCTCGCGGGCCTGCGCGACCTTCTTACCGGCAAGCTGGGCATAGGCCTGTTGGCCGCGCTCGCTGACGATGCCGTGCGGCGTCTCCTCGGTGATTCTCCCGGCTTTGTCGACGATCGCTCGGAGCTCCAGCTTGAGCTCCCGCCACCAGATGACATCCGTGGTGTCACCGAAGGTGCAGATCATCGCGATGCCGCTGCCCTTGCCCGGCTCGGCGAGTTCGTGGGCAACGATCGGGACGGCCACGTCAAACAGTGGTGACAGGGCCTTGCTACCGAAAAGGTGCTGGTAACGCTCGTCGTCGGGATGCGCGACCAGCGCGACGCACGCGGGCAGCAGCTCCGGGCGGGTGGTCTCGATCCAGATGGGGCTCTCGTCGACCTGAGCGCGGAACCGCAGGCGGTGAAACGCGCCCCGAAGGTCGCGATCTTCGAGTTCGGCCTGCGCAACCGCTGTCCGAAAATCGACGTCCCACAACGTCGGGAACTCGGCCCGGTAAATCAACCCTTTGTCGAGTAGTTCCAGGAACGCGCGCTGAGAAGTGTGGATCGCGTGCTTGCCGATAGTGGTGTAGGTCTGTGTCCAGTCGACCGACAACCCGAGTGCCGACCACAGCTCGAAATACTGCTTCTCCAGCACTTCGGTCACCGCGGCGCAGCATTCGACGAAGTTCGGGCGGCTGATCGCCACGGTGGGTTTCAGGCGCTTGTTCGGGATACGAAAGTCCGGATCGTAGGGCAGGCTCGGGTCACAGGTCACACCCAGCATCAGCTGCACCCGGCGCTCGGTGTTCAGACCGTTGTCGTCCCACCCCATCGGATAGAAGACTTCTTTGCCGCACATGCGCTGGTAACGGGCGATGATGTCGGTGTGGGTGTAGGAGAAGAGGTGGCCAGGATGCAGCGCGCCGGAGACCGTCGGCGGTGGCGTGTCGATGGAGAATATCTCGCTGCGAGGCTTGGTCCGGTCGAACCGGTAGGTGCCGCGTTCGGTCCACTCGCCGCGCCATTTGGCCTCGATATCGGCGACCGAGTTAGCCGTGCTCTTGCCCTCGCTCATTTCTCCGGTGATCTTCCTCTGCATCTATTGCTGCCTGTTTGGGGTGGTTGCCCGGGGTGCGGCGCAGCTTGCCCTAGGGTAGCTTGCACGGCTCGGTCAAGGTCGCTCCGGGAGGCATACCAGACATGGCAGGCTCTCAATCGGGCACAATGCGGACGCTGGACCGGGTCGTGATCGGCGCGGCCCTGCTGGCGTACATCTCCAGTTTCCTGCCCTGGTACAGCGCCAGCATCACGGTGCTGGGAATCGACCGATCCAGTGGTGTGGACGCCTGGAACGCCGGCTTCGGCGCATGGTTCGCCGTACTCCTGCTGGTCGCGGCCGGCGGCGTGGTTCTCCTCGACGCGTTCGGCGGCCGGGTGACGCTGCCCGCGTCCAGGCCGTTGATCACGCTTGGCCTGTCTGCGCTGGCGGTGCTCACGATCGTGCTGCGCTGGGTGACCTTCCCGGACGCCAGTGGCGGGCTGGACACGCGCAAGGTGGACCGGCTCGGTGAGCTGGGTGACTTCGATCTGGGCAGCGCCTTCGCGGTGTCCAGTGGTGCCGGTGTCGGCCTGTACCTGGGGCTGATCGCGGCAGTTGCAGCCTCGGTGGCATCGTTGCTCGCATTGCGCACCTCGGGCAGAAACCGTCTCTAACGTTCAGAGCACCGGCGTAACTTCGATGAGGTTGATCGTCAAAAGTGAGCGGTAACAGTGCAATCCTGCACAGTGACGACTCACTTCCGATGATCTTTCCGGCGATGTCGCTGGGCACCGGGGGCCCGGTTCCACCTACACCCCGATGGCGATGCTGCATGCCACCGTCAGCCCCGGTGCGACCCTGCGGCTGCCCTGGTGTCCGGACTTCAATGCGCTGGTCTACGTGCTCTCCGGTGCCGGGACCGTCGGCACCGAGCGCCGGCGGGTACGCACCGGGCAGCTCGCAGTGTTCGGACCAGGACATCGTTGTCCTCAGTGGCGCCCCGATCCGGGAACCGATCGCCTGGGCCGGCCCGTTCATGATGAACACCCGGGCGGAAATCATCGCGGCTTTCGAGACCTTTCAAGCTGGCCGGCTGGGCACCATCCCCGCGCAGCATCTCCCACACTCCGACGTCGGTGCAGCGGCGAGCTCTCAGGGTTTTCTCACCTGATGCGGGGATGCTGGTGAGGCGACAAGAACTTGATCCGTGCAGGAGGTGACGCCCGTGGATGCGCTGCTCGCACTCATCGGCCTGGTGCTGGTGCTCTTCGAGCTATTGCTGATCGCCCGGATCGTCGTCGATCTCGTCGGTTCGCTAGCCAGACCCGGGGTCCACTCTGAGGGCGTCGACTCCGTACGCCGCGTGATCTACCACCTCACCGAGCCGGTGCTCGCCCCGGTGCGCCGGGTCGTTCGACCGGTCCGGATGGGCGGAGTGTCCTTCGACATCGCGCTGACGCTGGTCTTCGTCGCCGTCATCGTATTGCGGCAACTAGTTCTCGTGGCCTGATACCGGCCCAGCAGCGCGTGGCCAGCGACAGGCCCACCACTCCCGACCATGATCTACAGCTGTTTTGGGCGAGCCGGTTGACGGCGCGATCCTGGGAAGTCAGCCATCGGCGTAGCCACGATCGCGACGAACCGGGGCGGCACGTGCTGCCTTGGACGTGGCGCAGGTCGCTCGCTTGAGCGCGGCCGCGGTGGGTATCCCGGCACCGGGGGCGAGATTCACCAGGTCGCCGGGGTGGGGGCCCGACGCCGACGCATCAGGGAGGCGTAACGATGATGAGGGAGAGGCAAGATCGAGTAGCTGGCGAGCGCGTCAACGGTGCCGCCGTACCCGCGCAGGATGGCCGTCGGGAAGCGTCCGATTACCACACCTCGCGGCCGGTGGCCAGCGCCGGCGACTGGGATAGTTGGGAGTCCTGGAACGAGCGCAGCCGGATCGTGCTGTCGCCGGTAGCCGCGCCGTCTATTTTGGGTCTGTTCGGATTCGCCGGCGCGACGTTCATGGTGGCGTCGTTGCTGGCCGGCTGGTGGGGTTCACCAGCGACGGCGTCGCCAGTGATCGCGCCGTTCGCGCTGTTCTTCGGCGGGCTGGCGCAGTTGCTGGCCGGGATGTGGTCCTACCGGGCGCGCGACGGCGTGGCCACCGCGATGCACGGCACTTGGGGCTCATTCTGGCTGGGTTGGGGGCTGCTGGTGCTGCTCACCGCCGGTGGCATCCTGCCGACGTCGGTGCTGACGTCACGGGCGTTCGGGTTCTGGTTCATTGTGCTCGCGGTGGTGACGACGTTCGGTGCGCTGGCCGCGCTGGGCGACAGCCTGGGGCTGTTCACCGTGCTCGGGCTGCTGGCCGCGGGCTCGGGACTGCTGGCCGCTGGCCTCGTCGGGCCGATTCCCCTGCTGGTCACGGCTGGTGGCTGGGTGCTTGTCGCGTCCGCGGCCGCCGCGTTCTACACCGCCGGCGCGATGATGCTGGCCGAGGCGTTCAAGGGCCGCACGATCCTGCCACTGGGCAAGTACAGCGCCGCAACCAACATCCCCGGCCGCAAGGCCATGCAGCCGATCGGCTACCCGGGCGGGATGCCGGGCGCCAAGATCGGGCAGTGAGGAGGTCTCGACCATGTGGACACGCGATCGCAACATCCCAGGCCCGGGCCGGGCACCAAACCAGCTACCCCTGCTGCAGCGGGGGCACCATCGCCGCCCGGAGGACGGCGCGTGCGTCATGGAGTACGTCTCCGTGCTCGCCGGCGGGAAGTTCACCGACCACCCCCGGTGCACCCACCCGGCGCTGGCCACCCTGGCCCGGTTGGTCAACGACTGGATCGATGACGACGAGGCTCGTAGCGAGCTCGCTCTACTCGCCCCCGACCTCATCGACACCGGCAGGGGCGACTTGCGCACAACGCAGTGTGTGGTCGCCAGTTGCCTGGGCAGCGCCGCGGCGGCCCGGCAGCTGCCGCCCGCGGCCGAGCGTCAGTTGACCAAGGCGCGCCGACGGATTGGCGACATCGAACGCGGCGGCAGCTGGGCCCGGATCCGGCTGGATTGCTGGCAAGTGCTCAATCCGCCCAACGTCGCGGTCAGCTCGGCATTCCAGGTCGCGATCGGGCAGCTGCGCGGTCTTTCCGCGGCGGAACGCAACGCGCGGCTAAGCGCGCTGCTCCGCGATGCCGTCGCCGAGTGCCGCCAGACGGTAGTGGTGCATCCGGTCGGTCACGCCGGCGCTAGAGCCGGCTAAGCGCACTCGCCGCCCGCATGATGGCCGTGAACTCGACGCCGCGGACGTTTCCGTCGATCGGTGGCGTCGAGTTCACGGCCTTGACCGCCGCTTGGCGTGGGATCAGTTCGGGGAGCCGCTGCCGTAGGGACGGGTGAGGAGCTCCAGGATGTGGCCGTCAGGGTCGTCGAAGTACACGCCGTGGCCGCCGTCTCTGGTGTTGATCTCGCCGGGCTGCTGGTGAAAGGGGTCGGCCCAATACTGCAGCTCCTGCGCCCGGATCCGGTCGAAGATCTTCTCGAACTCGGCTTCGCTGACCAGAAACGCATAATGTTGCGGTCGGATGTCATCCGCGGAGTCCACGAAATCCAGACTCACCCCGTTCGATAACGTGACCACCAGGAACGGTCCGAAGGGAGCCGGCGCGGGCAGCCCCAACAGATCGGTCAAGAACATCGCGGAGGCCAACTTATCGCGAGCCGCGACGATGGTGTGGTTGAGCTCAATGGCCATAAGACGTCCCTCCCGACGCGCACACCGAACACCTTCCTGTCTAGCACCGCGACGGCACGCTCGGCCATCTTCAGCGGGCGCAAAGCCGCCGCCGCGGGCCATACCCGCCCGCGCGTCGCACGTGGCCGTGAACTTGACAGCACGGACCTTTTCGTCGACGAAAATGTCGGTTCTGTCGAGTTCACGACGTCGGGCTACGCGGGGTGTAGGGGGTGGTGGCCGTCTACGACGTGGCGGTCGAGTTTCATGACTTGGTCGGGCATGACGACGAAGGTTCGCATCATGCCTTCGTCCTCGTGTTCGAGGATGTGGCAGTGGTAGACGTAGCGCCCGTTCGCCCCGGCGAACTGTCCCGCGACGCGGACGAGCTGGCCGCCGCCGACCCGGATCACGTCCTTCCAGCCTTGCTCGTTGGGGTCCAAGGGTAGCGGCCCCGTGGACTTCAGCGGCGTGGTTGTTCCACCGACGTGTTGTCGAAGCCGGTTACGTCGTAGCCGTCCCTGCTCAGTGCTTGGAACTGGATGAGGTGGATGTGGATGGGGTGGGCAACTGGGCTGGCGTTGAGGATCGACCACTGTTCCCAGCCGTTGTAGTCCACGTAGAAGTTCACCGCGTCCTTGAAGTCCCGGCTGACCCGCTGCAGCGTCTTTACTGTGCCGTTGGCCAGGGTGACCTGCACGATGCCGTCGGCGGGCAGGGTCGGCGGCGGCTGATCGATCTCCACCATCTCCCACATCTCCGGATGTTTCCCGGCGAGCAGAGTGAGCACGAGCCAGCGATGCATGTGTTCGGGGAGGTTGTCGTGGGTCAGCCGGACGAACGACGGCGAGAGCGTGGCAGGCAGCGTGAAGCCGTCGTGCACTGCGCGTGCCCGGACCCGGAACTGCATGACGTCCGGGTTGGGAGTGCCGGGGCCCGTGTTCACCAGCGTGAGGGACCGACCCCGGAAAGCATAGAAGTCGATCAGCACATCGGCGCGCTCGGCCGGGGCCAGAGTGATCTGGTCCAGCGCCAGGGGCGCGGGCAGCAGGCCGCCGTCGCTGCCTATCTGGCGCAGCGCACCAGAAACAACCGCGCCGTTCTCGTCGTGAAGCCCCAACGTGTAGAAGCGCGAGTTGGAGGCATTGAGCATCCTGAAGCGGTACCAGCGAGCGTCGACGGTGAAATGAGGCCAGATCACCCCGTTGACCAGGGTGAAGGGCCCGGTGAACGGCAGCGCGACCTTCTCCGGCTCGGTGAACAGAATGGACAGCTTGTGCAGGAGCTGCCCAGTGAGGTTGCCCTCGGCGTCGGTATCGAGGTTGCGGTCGCAGATGATCAGCGGCACTTCGTACTCACCGTGCGGTAGCCGGAGACGGTCTTCTTCCGCATCCCGGATCAGGTACATGCCGGCCAGCCCGGTCATCACGTTCAACGCGGTGATCGCCATGGCGTGGTCGTGGTACCACAGCGCCGTCGCCTGCTGATCGTTCGGATACTCCGACAGTTGGGCGTTGCCCGGCAACACGGCGTTCTCCGGCCAGCCGTCGTTGCCGCCGCCGGTTCGGGCGCCATGCAGATGCACCACGGTCCAGGGTGGCAGTGCCGCGACGTCCGGGAGAGGTTGCGCGCCGTCACGGCCCGGCCCCGGTGTCGCGTTGAGCAGCTCCACCGCCTCTACCGGGTAGTCGCCGGTGATCTCGTTTTGCCAGATCACCCGCAGCCGCTCGGCACGGCGAACCTCGATCGTCGGTCCCGGGAACAACCCGTTGTAGGTCCATACCCGCGTCTCGGGCAGCTCGGCGTGCAGCCGCACCTGCTCGGCCCGCATGCGGATGGCCAGCAGCTGCATGGGGCTGGGGCGCAACACCGGCGGAATCCGAAGCGGATCGCGGAATTTGGTCAGGCGCATGCCCACGAGCGTCGCTTCGGCTGCGGTTTTGGGCTGATCAGTGCGAGTCATGAGGTCCCCTCGACAAGTCGACAACAACAGCGTCCGGTCAATGGAGCCCGCGACGACGTTCACAGATACGGTTTCCGTCAAAGCCGCGCGTGGAGCAACGCGCCCGCGCCGTCGATCGCGGTCTCCAACCCGAGGGTGCCGAGAACTTGCCGGGCGGTCGCGGTGGCGGCGGACAGCACCGGCAGACCGGTCAGCTTCTCCACCTGGGGGATGGCCGGCAGGGACGGCATCTGGACACAAGCGGACACCACCACCGCCTCGGCGCGGCGCACGTCCAACTGGCCGGCGAGACCGATCAAATCTGCTGGGTCGAGCCGTCCCACTGC
Organism: Pseudonocardiaceae bacterium; assembly: GCA_025924655.1. Classification (GTDB taxonomy): domain Bacteria; phylum Actinomycetota; class Actinomycetes; order Mycobacteriales; family Pseudonocardiaceae. The sequence continues at coordinate 9,482 of JAICHZ010000077.1, forward strand.
CCGGTTGTCTGCGACACCGAGGCTCACCGCGTCGACAACGTCGATATCGAGGTCGGCCAGGTAGTCCACGACCATCCGGGTGAGCGGCGGCTGGTACGGCGCGATGAGCGCGACCCGGCTGGCTCCCAGGGCGCGAATACCGGTGACCAGTGCGCCGGCGCTGGTGATCACCGCAGCGCCCGACCCGGCGGCGGCGGCCACTGCAGACAGCCGCCGCTCGGCATGCTGGTGCGCTCCGGGTCCGGCCGCCATCACGGCCACCAGGCAGGCGTAGGCCAGCACGTCGCAGTCTGCGTCGGCCAGTTCGATGACGCAGCGGTCACTGCTCTGGTCCATGGCGGCGAGCGCCTCCGGGGTGACCTCGGTCATCCGCATCCGGGCGGAGTGGAAACTGAAGGTCTGCGGGGCGTGGCGTTCTTGCCGCCGGAACAGCTCAGGCAGCTCGGTCTCCATGGTCGTATTGGAGCTGGGCACGATCAGCCCGATCCGGATGCGGCGGCTCATGAGCGGACGCTGTCGCTGCCGCGGTGGGCGTAGTCGCGTTGCAGAAGGCGACGCTGCGCGCTGCGCGCGATGGCCAGCTCGAACCCCAGCCGCGCGAGCACCGGGCGCAGATCGTCGATCGCGAACGAGCCGTGCCGCTCCACCAGCAGCCGCACCCGACCCCGGGGACTGGTCCCCGCCGTCTTGTGGAACGCAAGGATGGTCGTCGACATCAGCGCGTAGCCCGGGTAGCGGCGCCGGGCGGCGTCCTCGTCAGCATGCTCCAGCAGCCGGAACGCCGGTTCGTGGCCGAACTCCGCACGCAGACCAGCCGCCGTCCAGTGCGCGGGTTCGTCGTCGGCGCCGGTGCGGTGCCGTGATCGGTTGGCGGAGGTGATGTAAAGGATGTCGTCGCCCACGGCGTCCAGCGACCGGGCAAGGAAGTCATTGGACGGGCAGGCATAGCCGGGGGCGATGACCTGCGCCGTGCGCACGCCCGCGTCGAGCTGGACTAAGTGGGCCGGAACGTCGGCCGCCGCGGGGCCGCGCAGGCCGAACGGTCCCAGCTCGAACAAGGTGTCGATGAGTCCAAGGACGCGGCGGCGGGTCAGGCCGGCCGGCAGCTGGGACCAGTCGTAGACCAGCGGGATGCGCGACGGTGTCGTAGTAATGCTGCCCACCTGATCCGCCGGGCGGCCCTTCATCAGGTTCACCGCGCTGACCGTCTCCCTCGCGGGGCGGGTCGTCAGGACATAGAAGTTGGCGAATCCTTGGCCGATGACGGCCCCGCGCGCTACCGCGTCAGCCGCGGCCTGCGCGTCGTCGGAGTCGGTGAGCAGGGCCGGGCGGGCGCTGGTGCCAGGCTGCGAGAAGGGGACGGATGCTTCCACCACGCTGGTCACGCCCACGAGTGTGGCTTTGTTGGCGGCCTTGGGCTGAGTAGTAGAGGTCATGAAGTCCCTCGACAAGTCGGCGACAGCATCGTCAGTGAATGGAGCCCGCAACGAGGTCCACAGATACGTTTGGCGTCAATCTGCGAGCTCGGCCAGACCGGTCAGGTCGTCGGTGACAACTTGCATCCGGCAGGATCACCAGCCGTGCGCCCTCGCTGGATCACCGTGACCGTCCTCGCCGCCGCCGTGATCGCGGGGTGCGGCTCCGCTCCCCCGGGTGCGGCGCCCCCCACATCGGAGCTGCCGCCGGCGGCCGAGCCGGCCCCCGCTCCGGTGCCCACCGCGCCGCCGGCCGGGCGAACGGTGCCGGTCGGCGCCGCCCCGGAAGGCGTGGTGGTCGACCCGCAGACCCACATCGTGGCCGTCGGCGTGCGCGACCCCACAGCGCTGACCCTGCTGGACGCCACCACCGGCGCGGTGCTGCGCAAGGTGGCGCTGCCCGGCGCGCTGCGGCACCTGCAGCTGGCCGGGCCCGGCGGCCCGGTGCTGGTCCCGGACGAGGGGTCCAACCGGCTGCTGCGGGTGGCCTTGCCCGGCGGCGAGATCACCTCGCAGGTGATCACCGGCGTGGTCCCGCACGATGCCACCCAGGCGGCCAACGGCACGGTGTTCGTGGCCAACGAGCTCGGGCACAGTGTGGTCGCGGTGCGCGGCGATCAGGTGGTGCACACCTTCACCGACGTCACCCAGCCTGCCGGGCTTGCGGCCGTCGGCAACCTCGTCGGCCTGGTCGACGTCCGGGAGAACACGCTGACCGTGTACGACGCCGAGCGGCTGCAGCGGGTGGCTGAGGTGCCGGCGGGCGCCGGACCCACCCACGTGGTCGCCGACAAACGCGGGCATCTAGCCGTGATCGACACCCGGGGTGGGGCCGTACTGCTCTACGAGCTGAGCCCGACACTCCGCCAGATCGGGCGGGTGGAACTGCCCGGCACGCCGTACGGGGTCGCCTATGACGCGGTCCGCGACCGGCTGTGGGTGACCCTGACCGCGCTCAACGAGGTGATCGGGCTCAACCTCAACGCCAGCGCGCCAGTCCTGGCTACCCCCCTGCCGACGGTTCGCCAACCGAACACTGTCGCCGTGGACAGCGCCACCGGCCGGCTGTTCGTGACCGGGACCGACCAGGGGGTGCTGGAGATCATCGAGCCTTGACGTAGCGTGCGCGGCGTGCGAATCCTGATCACCGGCGGCGCGGGTTTCATCGGCTCGCACGTCGCCGACCTGCTCGCCGCCGACGGGCACTCGGTGCTGCTGCTGGATGCATTCCTGCCCCAGGCACACGGTGGCGGTGCGCCGCCGGAATGGGTGTCGCATCACGAGCTGGTACGCGGCGACGTCCGGGATGGTGAGCTGCTGGGCCGCCTGCTGCCCGAGGTGGACGCGGTGTGTCACCAGGCGGCGATGGTCGGGCACGGCCTGGATCCCTCCGACGCCCCCGGCTACACCGCCAACAACGACCTCGGCACCGCGGTGCTGCTGGCCGCGATGCACAAAGCGGGGGTGCACCGGCTGGTGCTGGCCAGCTCGATGGTCGTTTACGGCGAGGGCCGCTACGCCTGCCCGTCGCACGGCGTGGTGCCGGCCCCACCCCGGCGAGCTCAGGACATCGCGGCTGGGCGATACGAGGTGCATTGCCCGCACTGCGACGCTGATCTCGAGCCGCAGCTGGTGGGTGAGGACGCCCCGCTGGATCCGCGCAGCACCTACGCCGCCACCAAGCTGGCTCAGGAACATCTCGCCACGGCATGGGCCCGGCAGACCGGGGGCGGGGTGTGGGCGCTGCGCTACCACAACGTCTACGGCTCCCGGATGCCCCGGGACACCCCGTACGCCGGGGTGGCGTCGATCTTCCGGTCAGCGCTGGCGCGTGGTGCGGCACCGCAGGTGATGGAGGATGGGCGGCAACGCCGGGACTTCGTGCACGTTTCCGACGTCGCCCGGGCCAACGCGCTGGCGCTGTCCACTGAACCGCCTTTCGGGCGGTGCGTGCCGGTCAACGTCTGTTCCGGGCACCCGCATACTGTCGGTGAGCTGGCCACCGAGCTGGCCCAGGCGATGAGCGGGCCAGCCCCGCAGATCGTCGGTGGCGCCCGGCCCGGCGATGTGCGGCATGTGACCGCTGACCCCGCCCGCGCGGCCGAACTCCTGGGCTACCGGGCGCAGGTGTCCTTTGCCGAGGGCGTCGCCCGGTTCGCCACCGACCCGCTGCGCGAGCCGGTCACCACGTCGTCAGCAGCAGGTGGTTGACCGTGAGAGCGACCACCGCCTGACCGGCCAGCCACCAGCGGACCTGCCGCCCTGGGAGCAATCCGGCCGCGGCGATCAGCCAGACCGCGAACGGCAGCCAGATCCGTTCCACCTCCGCCTTGCTCAACCCGGAAAGGTCAGCGACCAGCACCGCCAC
>JAICHZ010000078.1 GCA_025924655.1 Pseudonocardiaceae bacterium
GACGGCAGCCCGCTTCCACACCCAGGCGCACCCGGGCAGCCGGACCGGATCGAGCCCGATGAGGGCGCGCTGTCGGTGCACCTGCACGGCACCGGGGTGTTCACCATCCCCCACGGCCCGGTGCGCTCCGGCGTCTTCGAATCGGTGGAATACCTGGTGGAGACACCCGGTGAGGACATCCCGCACCTGCGGATCCGGCCGCACGCCAAGCACCGTGGCATGCAGAAGCGGTTCGAGGGCATGACCGTCGACGATGGGGTATTGCTGGCCGAACGGGTCGAAGGCATCGCGTCGGTGGCGCATGCGTTGGCCTTCGCGCACGCCGTGGAGACCCTCGCCGGCGCCCGCGTCCCGGTCGCCGCTGCGATGATCCGGGTGCTGCACGCCGAGCTGGAGCGCATCGCCAACCACCTCGACGTCCTGGGCAAGCTCACCGACGCTGCCGGCCTGGCGGTGGCCACCGCGCGGTTCGGGCTGCATAAGGAACGCACCCTGCGGCTGGTGGGTGCACTGTCCGGGAGCAGATTCGGCCGCGGCGTGGTCGTGCCCGGGGGCGTGACCGCGCTGCCCGGGCTGGCAGCAGACAAGGTCACTGCCGAGCTCGACCGGTTGCAGCACGCGATCGACGGTGACGTGCGAGCGCTGCTGGACACCTCCTCGTTCCTGGATCGGGTCCGCACCACTGGACCGCTGGATCCCAAGCTGGCCCGGACCCATGGCGCGGTTGGCCCGATCGGCCGGGGCAGCGGCTCCGCCGATGACTGCCGGGTGACCCGTCCCTACGACGGCTACCAGCAGCTGGCCCCACCACCAGTCCCGGTCCGTGCCGCGGGGGACGCGCAGGCCCGGATGCAGGTGCGGATAGCCGAGATCGAAACAGCCTTTCACCTGGCCCGGCAGGCGGTCGGACGGTTGCCCGACTGTGACACCGACGAGCTCAGCGTGGTCGCGCAGCCGGTGACGGGGCAGGCCGTGGGGTGGGCTGAAGCCCCCCAGGGCGAAGTGCTCTACCTACTCGACCTCGACGATGCCGCGCGGATCAGCTACTGCGCGCCGCGCTCAGCGTCGTTTCACAACCTCATGCTGTTTCCGTCGACCTTCGTCGGTGACATCCTGACCGACTTCCCCTTCAACGAGGCCAGCTTCGGGCTGTCCATCGCCGGGGTGGTGATGTAAATGCCGTGGGTGCTGCGCGGCCTGCGCAACGGAGTAGTCACCACTAGCTACCCGCGCAAGTCCGACCCTTACGCCGAGGCCTTCCCCGCCGCGGTACGGCCAGTCGCCAACGCTCCGGTCGATGAGGCGCTGTGCCCAACCGGGGCGATTCGTAGCGAGGGCGACGTCTTACGCGTTGACACAGCCGCATGCATCCTCTGTGGACGGTGTGTCCGGGAACGGCCGGAACTCTTCAGCTGGGTGCCCGGGAGCGAGACCGCACGGTTGCATCGCCAGGCCTTGGTCGTCCCGCAGCTCCCGGAAACCGACGAGGCCGTCGAACTTCTCCGCCGCGCATTGGCTGCACGAGTCCGGATGTTTTGCCGATCCGTGCACGTCAGACATGTCGACACGGGCTCGGACGGGTCGGAGGAGTGGGAAGTACTGGCCCTGCTCAACCCGGTCTATGACGTGCACCGGTTGGGAATCTTCTTCACCGCCAGCCCGCGGCACGCCGACGTGCTACTGATCACCGGGGCCGGGTCGCACGGCATGGCCGAGCCACTACGCCGCACGGTGGAAGCCACTCCCCGACCCCTGGTCGTGATCGCCGCCGGAACAGACGCGATCAGCGGCGGACTGATCGCCCCCAGCTACGCCGTTGCTGAGGGAATCGGCGACCTGGTCGATGTTGATGTGTGGGTGCCCGGGTCACCCCCGTCCCCGTTCAGCCTGCTGCATGCGCTGCTGCTGGCCGTCGGCCGGATCTCCCCGGAAGGTCGGTGAACCCGCCGATGGTGTGGCTGCTCGCCATAGCCTTGCTGGCCTTGCTCGGTGCCGGACCGATCGACCTGGTGGCAGGGGTGCGGTACGCCATGCCGCGCGCGGTGCCCTATCTGGTGGCTGCGGCGGCGTCGGTGCTGCTGGTCGTGGTCGGTGCAGCGGGCATCTCCGGCGCGAGGATTCGGCTCGGTCTGGACTCGGCACTGGGATCTGGAGCGCTGGGCTTCGGTACCACAGCCCTCGCTGTCGATCGGCTCTCCGGGTTGTTTCTGGTGATCAGTTTCGCGGTGGCGGTGCCGGTGAGCCTGGTGTGCGCGGCGTGGGCCGCCCGCCCGGATCGGGTCCACTACCGGAGCCTGGGTGCGACGCACTGCCTGGTGCTCAGTTCCGTCGCCGTCATCATCACCGCCGACAACGCTTTTCTGTTTCTGCTGGCCTGGGAACTGCTCACGATCGCGTTCTACCTGCTGGCCGGCTTTGAGCGGAGCAAAGCCGGCAGCGCCGACGCGGCGATCATCACGATCGTCCTCAGCAAGGTCAGCGGCGCTGCACTACTGCTCGGCTTCCTGTTGCTGGCCACCCGCGCCGGCGGCTTCAGCTTTGCCCAGCTGGCATCGGTGCCCCGCTCCGGGCTGCGCGACGCCGCGTTCGCGCTGCTGGTCGGCGGGTTCGCGGTCAAGGTCGGGCTGGTGCCGCTGCACGTCTGGATGCCCCGCGGCTATTGCGCCGCTCCCGGGCCGCTGCGCGCCGTGATGGCCGGTGTCGCAGTCAACATCGGCTTTTACGGGATGTGGCGCACCCTGGACCTGCTGCGGGTCCCGCCCGGCTGGCTGGCAGTGATCGTCCTGCTGCTGGGCGGGTTCACCGCGCTGCTCGGCATCGCGCACGCCACCGTGCAGACCGACCTCGCCGAGGTGGTGGCGTACTCCAGCATCGAGAACGGCGGTCTGATCAGCGTCGGGTACGGCGTGGCGTTGGTCGGAGCCGCAGTGGACCGGCCGCCGCTGGTCGCCGTGGGTCTGCTCGCGGCGACCCTGCAGGTAGTGGCGCATGCGCTGGCCAAATCGCTGCTGTTCTCGGCCACGTCGGGGCTGGAGGATGCGACGGGCACCACCGAGCTGGAGGCGTTGCGCGGCGTGGGGCATCGCCTGCCGGTCAGCGGAACGGGGCTGGCTGTCGGTGCGCTCACCCTGGCCGGGCTTCCCCTGACCGCCGGCTTCGTCTCGGAGTGGTTCCTGCTGGAGTCGCTCATGCAGCAGTTCCGGATCGGCCGGCTGGCCTACGCGCTGCCGCTGGCGCTGGCCGGCGCCCTGTTAGCGATCACCGCTGGGTTCGCCGCGGTGGCGTTCGTCCGGATCGTCGGGCTCATCGTTCTCGGGCCTCGGGGACCGGCTGAGACGATCCGCAGCCGCGACGTCGGTCCGCTGGGCACCGCCGGGCTGGCCCTGCTCGGGGTGGGCTGTCTAGGCGTGGCCGCGGTCGGCCCACTCTGGATCCGGATGCTGATCGCTGGACTCGACCCCGTGGTGGGGCGAGACGTCGCCGCCGGGGCGCTGAGATCTGAGTGGGTGCTGCAGCCGGTGTACTCCGAGTTCTCCGCGCTGTCGCCGTCTTGGCTCGTCGTCGTGATGCCGGTGCTGCTGTTGGGAGTGCTGGGTATGAGCATTGCCTTCGCGGGCGGAGGGATGTTCACGGTGCGCCGGGTCCCGGCCTGGCGCTCGGCGACCGGCGGGGTGGCCGGCGAGAACCAGTACACCCCGTTCGGGTTCGCCAACCCGACCCGCAAGGTGCTGGCCAACCTGCTGCTCACTCGATCTGAGCTCACTGTTTTGGAGCGGGAGACCGGCGGGCGCACCGACGATCCGCACCGCGATGCCGCGGGAGCCCACATCGGCTACACCGCTGACGTCGTCGAGGTGGTCGAGCGGTTCGTGTACCGCCCGCTGCGCCGACCATTGCTGTGGTTGGTGCGTACCGCGAAGAGAATGCAAAGCGGGCGGCTCGACGCCTACCTCGGCTACATGTTGATCGCTCTACTCGCTGTGCTGGCGGTCGTGGCCGGACTCGCGTGAAGGCCGCTAACCGGCTGTCCCCGCTGCGGTTCGTACTGGCTTTCGGCGTGGTCAGCTGCCTGGCGGACTTCGTCTACGAGGGTGCTCGCGCGATCGTCGGCCCGTTTCTGGCGACGATGGGCGCCAGCGCGCTCGTCGTCGGGTTCGTGACCGGGTTCGGCGAGGCGGTTGCGCTGGTGCTGCGGCTAGGCACTGGTCGGCTGTCCGACCGCACCGGCCGGCACTGGGCGTTGTCGATCACCGGCTATGTGGTCACCGTGGTCGCGGTCCCCCTGTTAGGGCTAGCCCAGACGCTGTCGCAAGCGGCGCTGCTGGTCGTCGCGGAACGCTTTGGCAAGGCCGTGCGGACCCCGGCACGTGACACCATGCTTGCCCAGGCCAGCAGCCGCACCGGTCGCGGCCGGGCGTTCGCCCTGCATGAGGCGCTGGACCAGTCCGGTGCAGTGATCGGTCCACTGGTGGTGGCCGCCATGGTCGCGGTCTCCGGATACCGCCTTGGGTTTGGGGTGTTGGTCGTGCCCGGAGTGGCCGCGGTGGCGCTGCTGGCCTGGCTGCGCCGGGCGGCCCCGAACCCGGGGGCCTACGAGGACTCGCCGTCGCACACCATCGCTGCGCCGGCCGATCAGGGGTTCTCCCGCCGGTTCTGGGTCTACACCGCGTTCACCGCGATGACCATGCTGGGCTACGCGACCTTCGGGGTGCTCTCCTACCACCTGCAGGTCCGCCACATCCTGCCGGAACCGCTGATCCCGGCGCTGTATGCCGTCGCGATGGGGGTGGACGCGCTGGCCGCCCTGGCCTCCGGTGCGATCTACGACCGGATCGGCCTGCGTGGTCTGGGGGTGCTACCGCTGCTCGCCGCCGCAGTGGCATTCCTGTCGTTCTCGCCATCCGCGGTTCTGGTCTGGGTGGGTGCGATCGTCTGGGGTGCGGCGATGGGGGTGCACGAGTCCACGATGCGCGCCGCCGTCGCAGACATGGTCCCCGCCGCCCGCCGTGGGGTCGGTTATGGCACCTTCACCGCGGCCTACGGCCTCGCCTGGCTGGCCGGTGGCACAATCCTGGGCGCCCTGTACGACCACTCCATCCACGATCTGATCACCTTCACGGTGATCACCCAAGTGCTGGCCCTACTGCTCTTTGTTCCGCTGCTGCGCCACCGGCGCAGCGAGTAGCCTTGGCAGCTGGCGGAGGGGCTCGCCACCAACGCGGTCACCAGACGCCAACGGTCCCTGCCACGGATGCGTGTGCTGGGTTGTGCCTTCTGGAGAACGCGCTGCTGGACTTTCCCGGCTGCGCTGTGATCACAGCCCACGATCGGTGGTTCCTGGATCGGGTGGCCACCCACATCCTCGCCTGGGAAGGCGACGACGATCACCCGGGCCGGTGGTTCTGGTTCGAGGGCAACTTCGAAGGCTTCGAGCACAACAAAGTCGAACGCCTCGGCGCCGAGGCCGCCCGACCACATCGAGTCACCTACCGCAAGCTCACCGGGAATGACCGTCGCTGCGCCCCGGAAAAGGCGGTACCCGCCTGGCGCAGGTGCAGAGCCACGGTTTCGACGCTCCGTTCGATCCCCTTTTCGGCACCGGGCGCCCGCGGTAATGGCCCTCGTTAGGCGTTGTTCGGATCATCCGGCGGGTCTGTCCTGGGAGGTAGATCATCGCCCCTATCGGCAGTGCTGGTCTCGGCGTGGGCGCTCATCAAGTGCCAGCGTCGCGGATGGCTCGCCGCAGCGACACGCCGAGCAGGACGAGCACCGTCACCGGCAAGAACCACCACGCCGGCACCCGAGCGGCCGCCAGGCCAGCGGTGCCGGCCAGCGCCGCGACAACGCCGACCGCAACCCGCCAGTCATCACCGACGATGAAGTCCCACCAGAACGCACCGAAGCTGCGCAGCCAGCGGCCCAGCGCACCCATCAGACCACCTCCATCGGTTCCGTGGCCGACTGCGACTCCTGAATCCGACGGCCATGGGCCCGGCGCAGCAGCGCGACGAACAGCAGCGCGGTGAGCGCGATGACCGCGATGACCCCGAGCAGCGCCGCGTCGGCACCGGGCCAGTGGGCGCCGGCGCCTTCGGCCCCCCAGAAGGTTCCGAAGGAGGTCAGCAACACGCCCACGGCGAATTTCAGAGTGTTCTCCGGTACCCGGGCCAGCGGACCCCGGACGGCAATCCCGGCGACGGTGACGACCACGACGGCGATGCCGGCGCCGAGTACTGCCAACGGGATGCTGCCCTGGTTGGCACCGAACGTCACCACGATGAAGACGACCTCGAGGCCTTCGAGCAGCACGCCCTTGAACGACAGGGTGAACGCGTACCAGTCGCCGACGGCGGCGCGGCGGGCCCGTCCGGCCGTGCGGGCAGCGGCCAGCTCACGGGCGTAGATCGCGTCCTCGTCGTGCAATGCCTTGAATCCCGACGCGCGCAGGATCGCCTTGCGCAGCCAGCCCAGCCCGAAGATGAGTAGCAAACCCCCGACAACGAGCCGCAACGCGCCCAGCGGGACGAAGCTCAGCGCCGGGCCGAGCGCAGCCACGATCACCGCGAGGGCCAGCAGGCCAGCGGTGACGCCTTGCACCGCTGAGCGCCAGCCCCGGCTGACCCCAATCGCGAGGACGATGGTCAACGCCTCCACCGCCTCGACAGCGCAGGCCAGGAAGACAGCGAGAACGAGCAGGACGTCCCGCATCCGTGTCCGCCTTTCCCCGCGGCGCCCGCGCCGGGTGAGCACCGCCGCAGTGCGAGGTAACCAGTGGGTGGAGTTGATCCATTTAGTCGCCAGTGGCCAGACCGGCGAGACGCTGGACGGTACGAAGTCCGGCGGGAGTGCCGGGCCAGTGCCTAGCCAAAGCATCTGCGCCGGCGCGTCGCGTGACCGAGCGTAGTACGAGCGCAACGACGAGGGCGTCATCGACGTAACCCAGGACGGGAACAAAATCCGGGACCAGGTCGAAGGGAAATAGTAGATAACCCAGCAGCAGCCAGAGCCGGACCCGGACGCCGCGGGGCAGGTCATGATCGGTGGCCAGCCGACGCATCAGCCGGATGACATCGGGCAGCAGTCGCAGAACCTCCCTCAGCGTGGCCTGATCGGAGCGGTTGCGCCAGGTGATCCACAGCGTCGTGATTAGCGCAAGCCACAGCAGGAGAAGTCCTCCCCCCACCGCGACCAGTGCCTGCAACCAATTCATGTCATGCATCTCTTCCGAGTTGCAATCCCGTCGGTGGAAGGCCGGATTGCGCGCCCGGACTGTTGCCGCAGCACCTCGACTTGGTGTGACCGCACCGTGATCACTCAAAAGGGCGGTGGGTCGGCGGGATCCGATATCGGGCGCGTGGTGAGCGGTTCGGGGTCGGTCAGTGGTGGTGGTTGGGAGTGGTAGTTGTGGCCGCTGGGGGTCCTCCAGGTGGTGCAGCCGTCGGGGTGCTGGGTGACCGACCAGCCCGGGCTTTGTTTGACCTGGTGATGTCGCCGGCATTTCGGACCGAGGTTGGTGTCGCTGGTCGGGCCGGTATCGGTGTCGGCGTTGTGCGCGGTGGCGTGGTCAAGGTCGCAGCGGTGGGCGGGTACCCGGCAGCCCGGGAACTGGCAGGTCTGATCTCTGGTGATCACCAGCCCGGCGAGGTGCGCTGGTGGCCGGTATCGAGTAGTGCCGTAGTCCACCGGGCGGCCCGAGGCGGGGTCGGTGAGGATGCGCCGCCAGGTGCCTCCGGCGGCGAGGTCGCGGGCCACGGCGGCGGGGATGGGTCCGTAGCCGGCGAGGTCGCCGGGGAGCTCGTCAGCGCCCAGCAGCGCGGTGTAGGGAATCGTGACCCGGACATCCACGCCGCCACCGCGCCGGCACCGACCGCACTGACAACGGCAGCCGGCCGGGCTGATGGCATCCGCGGCGTGGAAGTCATCGCGGACACCACCTGAGACGCCACTTGACTCGTCGGTTGAGTCCTCGCGGGTGGCATTGGTGGCCCCGCGGGCTATCCCGGTCGGGTCCAGCACCAGGTCGACCAGGGCGTCGCTGCGGCGGGCGTCGATGGTGCGCTCGTCGCTGGCAGACCCGGCTTGGCGGGCGTGCTCGTCGAGCACCGCGAACATCCCCACGGCGTCAGCCGCTGGGAGGTAGGCCGACAGCGTGGCCATCCCATCGGGCTCGGGCCACAGCCGGACCCCCCGCTCGCGGCGGACCTGCTGCGCCCGCTTGCGCGCAGCGCCCGGGTCGGCGCGCAGCACCGCCCGGCGAGTCGCGACCCGGACCTGCCCAGGGGTCTGCTGCCGTGCCTTGGCCAGCACCTGCGCTTCGACCGCGGCCGTGTGGTCATCGGTCAGGTTCAGCGTCTCGGCGTCGATGATGCGGGCCTTGGCCAAAGTGATCCGACCCGCCTCCATTGCTGCCAACGTCGCCGGTAACCGGATACACAACGACCACGCGTCACTCACCCGGGCGGCCGCGGTCCCCGCCGAAGCCCGCAACATCAAACCCACCTCGGCCACCGCCGAATCATGCGCCTGCGAATCATAGGCACCCAACGCCCGGTTCCGAGCCTCCGCGAGGTGCATGAACGACGCCATTTCCCGGATCTGCCGGGCCTGGGCCCAGGCGATGACTCGCTCCCATCCCCCGATTCGCTCCAAGGCCTCGAACTCACGATGCTCCGGCCCAGTCTCGGCGGGCTGAGCCAAGACATCGGCCAACATCCCATCCGGAACGTACTCAGACCACCGCACCGGCTCCGCGGCACCGGGCCAGTCCTCGACCAGGCAGTCGATGACCTCCTCGGGCGGCGCTATCACCGGTAGTGGCGGCCACTTCACAGTGCTATGCTCGAACATATGTTCGATTATAGCCGCCCCGTCCGATGTAGGCAACAGCGATCAACAACGGTCGATCCGGAGACAGGAACACCACCTCGAGGACGCGCCGCTCGCCGAGCTGGGCGATGGCGCCGAGTACGAACGCACATCGGCACGGGTCGATGTCCATACCGGTTTCCTCGCGGATCTCGCGGCGCGCGCAGGCCGCCGGTCCGGCATCCTGATGTTCGCGTGGGAGGAAGGCCCGCTCGGTGAGCAAGGGCGCGTGATTGAGCATATGCACTTGCGGTGCAACTGACTAGCGGTCGCGGATTCATGTGTAGGCTTCAATATCGACTCGGCGAAGTTTTTTTTGTTAAATCTATGTTCACTCGCGGACGCTACAGTGGGGCGCTGGTATGGACGTTCGAGGACGTTGCGCCCCGCCAACTGAGACAGCAGGAGCCTCAGCCAGGACGAGCTGCAGGTGCTAAGTCATGCCGAGGAGGACCACTCCCGACCGCGCGGCCGTCGGGATCATCATGTAGCTGGGGTAGGAACCTCGACTGCCGTTCAAGGCGATAGGGGGTTACCATGCAACACGGTTGGAAGAATTGGTTGGGTGTTTTCGCAGCTGCAACGGCCCTAGCTGGTGGACTAGCCTCGATTTTTCATCGCGACGAGGCATCAGGGCTCCAGCAGCAGTTCTCGGATCGCTGCAGTGATGCGTGCCCCTGCGGGACCATCTGAAGCGCATAGAAAACGTTCAGTTCAGGCGCCCGAGAATTGACAACCCAGCCGATCCGCTCGCGGGCATCCGAGAAGAAGGATCACGACGACTTGCCACGGCCGGAGTTAGCTGCGGCCTCTCGCCGGGCTGGTCTGCACCGTCCCGACCCTGGCCGGGAGCACGGCTGCCCCACCAGATCCCCAGCACTTTGCTCCGGTACCACACGAAATCTTCATACGTTGGTGATGGTCTGTCGACTCTGCGTCGGCTGTTCTCGGTTTAGCGCCCCGTTCACTACCTGCTCGGTAACGCGTCAAGCGCATGGGCCGATTGCCATCTTGTGACACCGCTGCAGCGGCCACCAGCGAAGAGGCGTGGTCCACCGGTGACCGGGTGCGTGCTCTTCCTCGGCCTGGTCTTCGCCTGGCAGCTGGTGTCCCCGTTTGGAGCCGTCACGCCCAGCATGCCGATAAATGACACCGCAGCTTCGCTGACGGTGGCTTTGTTTCCAACAGCGTCGCCTGCTGATCGAGAGGCCGCCTTTGCAGTGCTCGCCGCGAACATTGCGCACTATCGGAGCATCTTCGAGCAAGGCCAGGCCCTCATCGGCCAGGCGCAGCACACCAACGGCGAGGAGGCTCTGGTGGCGATGGAGGACCCGAGTTCCGCCGCTGCACGGTTCCGGTACTACCGCAAAAGATCGAACCCAGAGTTTGACATGAGTTTCATTGATGCATTCAGGCAGGCAGACAAATACTTTACGAAGGACGATGAACCGCAGGCAATCCGCGACTGGGTGGACGACATGAGCTTTATGCAAGACGACTTGAGCCGATGGGTGCACGTTGCCGTCGACTACCAAAGTTCGCAGACCGATGTGGACGCCGCCGCCGAGACGGTGCGTCAGGACCTGGCGAAGGCGCAAGCGGACGCACGCGCTGTTCAGCAGGGCTGAAAGCCCCGCGCACTGAGCAACGGTTCAGCGGGCCGGCACATCGAGCGAAGTCCGGCGCAACACAACTAGGGTGACGGCCAGCAGGGCAAGGCCGCACAGCAGCATCGCCATCGGCACACCCAGCGAGTCGGCGAAGAAGTGCCCGATTGTCCATGGCAGGTAACCGAACCCGCCGACGAGACCGACGACGGTTAGCGGCGTCCGGACGGTTGCCACCCCCACCGCCACGAACACAGCCGCCACCGCCAGGCCGAGCAGCGGGGCGGCATCGGACCAGTCGTCCGCGGTGATTCCTGTACCAGCGAGCACCGCGACACCGCCACCCACCAGGGCCAGGACGGGCGGAGGCAACACTGCCAGGCAGCCCGCAGCCACCCAAGCGGCTCCGGCGACGGCGACCGCCAGCCCGACCGCAGCTGACCCACCAGCTATATCCGCGGCGCCCCCGGCGGCGACGAGCACGCCTGCCAGGCAGGCGAGGTGCTGCGCCGGCCGGTCCCGCAGTCGCCACAGCAGTCCCGCCTGCACAGCCGCCGCCGCCCCTGCCGACAGCCACACCACGGACTCCTCGGCGTGTGCAACGTCCCAGGCGAACTGGCCAGCGAGCGCCGCCACTGCAGCCGAGGAAACGAACCACAGTGCACCGCGCAGCCTGATCAGTGCGGGTTCCGATCCGTCAGCGATCCGGGCCCCTACCAGCCAGGTGGTGGCAGCGACGATGGCAAACAAACCGAGCCGGCCGACGGCGGGCACTTCGCGCCAGTACTGGATGCCGAGCGTCACCGCCCCCGACAGCGCGAGCAACCCGCCCAGGTAGCCCAGCGCCTCGGTCACCGGCAGCCGGCGACCGTCTGGCTCCCGGACCCGCTCGGCGGCGAGCACGGCCTGCGCCTGGTCGGCACTGAGGATCCGGGCTTCGACGGCACGCTGCAGCGCCCCGGCAAGGTCATCGGAACGGCCGTTTCGCTGCGAAGTCATACCGAGCTCCTCGCCGTCGGCGACCCACGTGATCCCAGTATCCGCCGTCGAAGACCCTCATCCACGGGACAACAACACCCGGCCGATGAGCAGGACGCCGCTGGCGGCACTCACCGCTAGCACTGCGCGCCGCGTCCCGCCGTTGTCGAGCAGCCGGTGCGCCGGACCGGACAGCGCGAACCCGATCAGCAGGAACGGTGTGAGCAGGACGGTTCGCGCTAACGACTCGCCGGTGACCTGGCCTGCGGCGGCCAGCGCGATGATAGAGGTCACCGAGCCCAGGACGAAGTAGCCGCCGAGCGTGCCACGGACCCGTGGGCCTGCCGCGTCTTGGTACAGCAACGCGATGGGGGGTCCGCCGATCGACGCTGCGGTACCCCCAGCCCCGCTGGCCAGGCCAGCCAGCATGAGTGAGGCTGGTCGGGGACGTGGGCGCCAGGCCAGTAACGACAGCACTACGCAACCGAGCACGCTGAGCCCGACGAGGAGGCTGAAGACTCGTTGCGACAGCGCCACCACGGCAAGCACGCCGAGTCCCGTGCCGGGCAGCCGGCCTAGCATCGCCCAGCCGATCCCCGGCCAGTCGGCGTGGCGTCCGTCCCGGATCGCCGCGAGCACGGCGTGCCCGGACGTCAACAAGATCAACGGAACCGGCACGAGCGTGGGGTCGACCAACGCCAGCAATGGTGCCGCCACCAGGGCCATACCGTACCCCACCGCGCCCTGCACCAGCGCACTTATAACGATCACCAGGCCCGCTGCGATGATCATGAGGTCACTCGTTCGATAGGTTGTATCGTCACAGCGCGTCGCGCGCGACGTCCTCCGATACTGGCACCGATTCGCGCGGACCACGTGTTGCGCCCAGTATGAGTGATGTGCTCACCGTGACTCTGAACAACAACGTGCAGATCCCCCAGCTCGGCTTCGGCGTGTTCCAGGTGCCGCCTCAGGATGCCGAGCGCGTGGTGTCCACCGCGCTGGAAACCGGGTACCGCAGCATCGATACCGCAGCGGCTTACCAGAACGAAGAGGGTGTCGGGAGGGCGATCGCGTCCTGTGGGCTGCCCCGCGACGAGATCTTCGTGACGACGAAGCTGTGGAACGCCAATCATGGCTATGACCAGGCGTTGCGTGCTTTCGACGCCAGCGCGCAACGCCTGGGCTTGGATACCGTGGACCTCTACCTCATCCACTGGCCGGTGCCCACCGCCGACCGGTACGTCGAAACCTGGAAGGCATTGGAGAAGCTGGCCGCGGACGGCCGCGTGCGCGCGATCGGAGTGTCCAACTTCACTGTCGAGCACCTGCGGCGGCTGATCGCCGAGACCGGTACGGTGCCCGCTGTCAACCAGATTGAGTTGCACCCGCACCTCCAGCAGACCGAACTGCGCGCCGAACACGCCGCGCACGGCATCGCCACCGAGGCGTGGAGCCCGCTGGGCCAGGGCGCGGCGCTATCCGACGCCACCATCACCCGGCTCGCCAAGCAGCACAATGTGACCCCGGCGCAGGTCGTCCTGCGTTGGCACCTGCAGCTCGACAACATCGTGATCCCCAAGTCGGTGACCCCAGCGCGGATCCGCGAGAACTTCGACATCTTCACCTTCGACCTGTCCGCCGAAGACCTCTCCGCAATAGCCGACCTCGAAACCGGCCGC
>JAICHZ010000079.1 GCA_025924655.1 Pseudonocardiaceae bacterium
ACCTCATCCGGCCGCGCCACCACACCCTCAACCATGATCGACGAAGGTGCCAGCCGACCCGACCAACATCATGACGCCACGCCGAGCCCACCGAGAAACAGCGGTGCAACATCATGATCAAACTAAGCTACGTGGCATTGACACCTCGCCCAGGGGCTCAGGGACGCGTACCGGGAGCTTGGGGTTCGGCTGCGGGAAGAGAATCCGGACGTGGCGGTGCGCAGC
The DNA here is from genome assembly GCA_025924655.1 of Pseudonocardiaceae bacterium. Lineage (GTDB taxonomy): Bacteria > Actinomycetota > Actinomycetes > Mycobacteriales > Pseudonocardiaceae. The sequence continues at coordinate 226 of JAICHZ010000079.1, forward strand.
AGCGCCACGGCTGAGGACCTTCCCGAGGCTAGCTTCGCCGGTCAACAGGAGACCTTCCTCCACGTCAGAAGTGAGGCGGCATTACTGGATGCCTGCAAACGCTGCTACGCGTCCCTCTTCACGGACCGGGCGATTAGCTACCGGCAGCACCAGGACTTCGACCACCTCAAGGTGGCCCTCGCCATCGGCGTGCAGAAAATGGTCCGCTCCGACCGAGCCGGCGCCGGAGTGATGTTCTCCATCGACACCGACAGCGGCTTCCCGCATGTAGTGCTCGTCAACGCCTCATGGGGTCTGGGCGAGTCCGTGGTCGCGGGGACGGTGGATCCGGACGAGTACCTGGTCTTCAAGCCGCTGCTGGAAAGCGAGACATTGACGCCGGTGATCTCCAAGGAGGTCGGGGCAAAGCGAGCCAAGATGGTTTACAGCGAAGCCGGCGACGACCCGACGAAGATTGTCGAGACTACGGAGCAGGAGCAGCTGGCCTTCGTCCTCAATGATCGGGAAATACTGCAGCTGGCCAGGTGGGCGACCGTGATCGAGGACCACTACGGCGGTCCGACGGACATGGAATGGGCCAAGGACGGCGGGAGCTGTGACCTCTACATCGTCCAGGCACGACCCGAGACGGTGCAGGCGCGCAAAGATGCCTCGGCCATGCGTTCGTACCGCCTGAGCGAACACGGTACGAGATTGACCAGTGGTCTGGCCATCGGTGACGCCATTGCCGCCGGCAAGGTCTGCGGCCTGCGCAGCGCCGATGAGATCGACCGGTTCGAAGACGGTGCCGTACTCGTCACCGGCGTCACCGACCCGGACTGGGAGCCGATCATGAAGCGGGCAGCGGCGATCGTCACCGACCACGGCGGTCGCACCTCACACGCCGCCATTGTGAGCCGAGAGCTGGGCGTGGCCGCTGTCGTTGGGACAGGTGATGCCACGACCATCTTGTCGCACGGGCAGGAGGTCACCGTCTCGTGCGCCGAGGGCGAGAAGGGCGTCGTGTACGACGGGATCCTCGATTACCAGGAACGCGAGATCGATTTCGCCGACATCCCCGCAACGACGACCGAGGTCATGCTGAACCTGGCCGACCCCTCAGCCGCCTTCCGGTGGTGGCGGCTACCGGCCGATGGGGTAGGCCTGGCCCGGATGGAGTTCGTCATCAACAACCAGATTCAGATTCACCCGATGGCGCTCGTGCACTTCGACGATCTTGAAGATACCGGTGCCCGTCGCCGGATCGCAGAGATGACCCGCGGTTACGACGACAAGACCGAGTTCTTCGTCAAACGACTTGCCTATGGGATCGCCCGCATCGCCGCCGCCTGGTGGCCCAAGCCGGTCGTCGTCCGGATGAGTGATCTCAAGACCAACGAATACGCGAGGCTCATCGGCGGTACGGCGTTCGAGCCGGGTGAGGAAAACCCCATGCTCGGCTGGCGCGGAGCGAGCCGCTACTACAGCGAGGGCTACCGGCAGGGTTTCGGCCTCGAGTGCCAGGCCGTCCGGCGGGTCCGGGACGAGATGGGGCTGACCAACACGATCGTCATGATCCCATTCTGTCGCACCCTGGAGGAAGCCGATCGAGTCCTTGAGGTCATGGCCGATCACGGCCTCCCCCGCGGCCGCAACGACTTGCAGGTCTACGTGATGGCGGAGATCCCATCCAACATCGTGCTCGTGGAGGACTTCGCTGACCGCTTCGACGGGTTCTCCATCGGCAGCAACGATCTCACCCAGCTCGTACTCGGCGTCGACCGAGACTCCGAGCGGCTGGCACCACTGTTCGACGAGAGCAATCCGGCTGTCACGAAGAGCGTCAAAAGCATGATCGATTCAGCCCACGGCAAGCATCGCAAGGTGGGTCTGTGCGGTCAGCGACCCAGCGACGACCCGGACTTCGCCCGCTTCCTGGTCAGCGCCGGCATCGACTCCATCTCCGTCACGCCGGACAGCTTCATTCAAGTAAAAAACAACGTCGCTGACGCCGAGCAGGAACAGCGGCGTGACGGGCAACATGAGCAGGACGTCACAGAGAAGTAGGGTTCGCCGGTTAGCCGCCGACGAGAGCACCGGCGCGATGAGCAAGCGCCTCGAGGGGGGAGGGAATCAGGCCGGGTATGCAGGCTCGCCTATTTGACTAACACCAGCAGGCGACGCCGAGGTTCAGACCAAGACACGACCGCTGGGGGATCACCTCTCAATCACTGGATGCACCGGCTGGAGTACTGGAACCTGCTGCGATGCGCCAGCCGCCAGCTCAGCAAGCAGACCTCCGCGATGAAAGACCGGAAGATGGCCAATAGCCCTTCCACTCCGCACAAGTTCACCCGATCGGCCGTTGGGCATGACGTATTTACCGGGCCCTGGTCGTCCTCTTTCCTGTGGTGGCAGGTTTGGCCAACGAGGATCGGAGGGGATTTCGCGACGCCGACGCTGCAGATTAGGCGAAGCATTGCCATGGCGGGGAGACCGAGCCGCGCTGGGAGGGGCCACCACACCCGACCCGTGAGCTGAAACGGGCACGGGACTAGCTTTCAACAATTGACAGCGACGACACTTCGAAGAAGGGAAATTCCATGGCCACCGCTCAGGAAAAAATCGGGAGTGCGGCGCGTCCGGTCAATACTCCAGACCTTTATCAGCTCCATGGAGATCAGCTGCACATCACGTACTCGACGACGAGCATCGACGGGAAACCGCGTTTCGACTACCAGGACGCCTCGCAAACGCTGGCTTTCGAAGGTGATCAGATCCGCACGATCACCACCGAAATCGGCACGTTGGTGACTGTCACCATCTGTATGACCATCGACCGCGGAAGCACGACCTTCACGCTGTTGGTCCCGACGGTAAACCTGGACCCCTCGAACCAGGTCCGCATCGAGGCAAAGGGGATCACCACGATCCACCGCTTCTCGATTGTGCCGGCCTTTAACCAAGGCCAGACCGAACTCTACACAGTCAGCCCGCTCACCGGTACGGCCAGCTTCGTCAACTTCTGAGAAGGAAAGACACAACCGCGAGTGCAAGACTGTTTCAATTCCGACGACTGAGCATCTGGGCGCCACCGAGTTCACGTTCACCCGTGACACAAACGTCGATCGCGTTCGTCTTACCGACTCCTGGGCCGGTCGTCGACCGCGCGCCGGACAGCCGCGGCGCCAGGGAAAGAACGTTTACGGTCAACGGATCAACCGGTACAAGAGTTCGACCCGCACCGGATCCTCAACCCCAGCTACGGCATCGTCAGCACGCGACTCGGCCCGTGACAAACGATCTTGTGAGGCGCCTGGTGGAATGTTGAGCCTTCAACAATTGTTGGAGTGGTATCGGCTCACCCACCCGGGCGGGCCCGTCCGCTCGGCAGCAGATGGAGGGCGACATGCCGGCTGTGACCGTAGATAACGTGCTCGTGCTTCCCCGGATCCCGAAGGTCGACCCAACGCAGGCCGCCCACCGGCGGGTCCGGTCGGTGACCACCGCGCCGGCCAGCTTCGAGGGTGAGGGTTTCCCGGTTCGCCGCGCGTTCGCCGGGGTGCCGAGGGCCGATCTCGACCCGTTTGTGCACATGGACCAGATGGGCGAGGTGGAGTACGCCCCAGGTGAGCCGAAGGGCACCTCATGGCATCCACACCGTGGCTTCGAGACCGTCACATACATGATCGACGGGGTGTTCGACCACCAGGACTCCAACGGCGGCGGCGGGCGGATCACCAACGGTGACACCCAGTGGATGACCGCCGGGGCAGGGATCCTGCACATCGAGGCGCCGCCGGAGCAGTTGGTGGCCTCGGGAGGCCTGTTCCACGGCATCCAGCTGTGGGTCAACCTGCCGCGGGCGAACAAGTGGAACCCGCCGCGGTATCAGGACATCCGTGGCCGGGAGGCCAGGCTGCTGTCGTCGGACGACGGGGGTGCGCTGGTCCGGGTGATCGCCGGAGAGGTAGCCGGGCACCATGGACCGGGCTCCACATTCACCCCGATGACCTTGCTGCATGCCACGGTCAGCCCGGGCGCGAGGCTGCAGCTGCCATGGCGGGCCGATTTCAACGCGCTAGTCCACGTGCTCGCCGGGCGGGGCAGCGTCGGCGTTGAGGCCCGACCCATCCACCTCGGCCAGCTGGCTGTGTTCGGCGACGGCGACACCCTCACCATCGCCGCCGACACGCGGCAGGACAGCCGCACCCCCGACCTAGAGGTGCTGGTGCTGGGCGGCAAGCCGATCGGCGAGCCGGTCTTCCACTACGGCCCGTTCGTGATGAACACCAAGGCCGAGATCATCGAGGCGATCGAGGACTACCAGGCCGGCCGGCTCGGTACCATCCCGGCCCAGCCGGTGCCGCACCGCCACCCGGCGACGTCGACGCGACCAGGAAAATCGACAAGACCTAAGCGCGGCCGCGTCAGGCGGCGGTTGCCATAGGCATGCTAGAATCATGCTTATGGCAACCTTACAGGTGAAGGACGTTCCGGACGACCTGCACCGTGAGCTGCGACGTCGTGCCGATCTGGACGGCCTGAGCATTCGAGATTATCTGCTGCGCCTGATCCGAAACGACCAGCAACGCCCGCCGAAGACGGAGTGGCTGGCACGCCTTCACCGGCTCGAGCCGCTCGATCTCGGTGCACCCGCCGCCGACCTCGTCCAAGCGGATCGGGCCGCGCGCGACAGCGAGCCGTTGCCGCAACAGCGCCAATCGTGATCGTGATCGACGCAAGCGCGTTTCTCGAGGTGCTCATGCGCTCTGCGTCCGGGTTGGCCGTGGAGGCGTTGCTCGATGACGCGATGGCCCCCGACCTGCTGGATACCGAGGTGTTCCATCGACTAGTCCGCGCCGAACAGGGCGGTGCGCTTCAGCCGGTACAGCTCGACGAGCGGCTGGCGCTGCTCTATGACGCTCCGATCGAACGGGTTCGCTGCCGGGAGCTGCTCAGCACCGCTCGCCGGTTCGCCACTGCGATGTCCGGTTACGATGCGCTCTACGCCGCCCTTGCAAGAAGCCTGCGATGCCCGCTGGTCACCACGGACGCGCGCCTAGCGCGTACTGCAGCAACACAGTTCCACGTCACGGTGACCCACGTTCCCACCAGTGGCCGATAATCCGTACCTCAGGGTGCTCAGGGCTGTGATCAATGCTGGGATGGGTGGCCGCACCGCTGGTGGTGACCACGCCCAGCACGGCGGCAACCAATTGGCCTGCTGGCAAATCGAGGTCACCGGCGGCGGCCGAATCTGGTACCTCCTTGACCCAAGCCGCCGCATCGTCTGGATCACCGAAGCCGGCACCGGACACCCGAAGACAACCGACTAAGGCAAACCCACAGGAAAGACGAGCGTAGATGGTCGGCCTCCGTCTAGGTTCATTTGCCACCGCCGTCCATGCTGCCGCACGTCGATGAGATGGCACCGGTCAGCCAAGGCACGTCCGGCCGCCACGTGCTTCGCTGTGCATCCCGTTATATCGTGCGGGCTATGAACAGTGCGTTTCCGGCAGATATCCTGCATCTACAGGTGGCCGAGCACGGTGCCGATGCACGCGTCGTCACCGTAACCGGTGAGGTAGACGCGCTGACCGCGCCGCAGCTGGCCGACGTCCTGACAGCGCAGCTGGCCGTCGCCCGGATCGTCGTGGTGGACCTCGATGCTGTTCAGTTCATGGCATCAGCCGGGCTCCGCGTGCTGTTCGAGATAGATGAACTCGCTACCAGACAAGACCGCTGCCTGAGGTTGGTGTCCAACTCCCCGACCGTCACGCTGGTACTGGAGACCAGCGGACTGCGCGACCAGTTCACCGTCGCCAACAACGTGGCGGACGCCCTGAAAAACAAACCGTAATACTCAGGACAGGGTCAGATGTAGCCGCACGATCGTGCCCGTCGGTGCGCTATGCAGTTCGACAAGATCGCTGAACTGTCTGGCTAACCACAGCCCGTGCCCGCCGGCGAAGCGCTCTGGCGGCAGCTGCCCCGCCAAGGGGTCGCGCAGTCCAGCACCGGTGTCGCTGACTTCGCACACCAGGGTGTGCAGACCGGTCCAGACCTGAAGCACGGCCGATCCACCGCCGTGCTCGATGGCGTTGGTCGCGACCTCGTCGACCGCCTGCACGAATTGGGAGACCGACCCCGCGGTTGCGCCGGCCTGGGTCGCATAAGACGTCACGAACGCGCGCAAGGTGGCCAGTTGATCCAGTTGGCGGAACCTCAACCATAGGGTCGGGGGCGGCAGCTCAGGCAACGGGGACCTGTTGCATTCGGCGTTGAACACTCCCGGGTCGGTATAGGTCGGGCTAGCCCGGGGGCCGCCATCGAGAACCATCTGCGGGTGGGTCCGGGCGACGTTGGCCAGAACACCGAGCCCAACAACGTGGGTGTCATAGGTGCACATGAGAGTCGCATTGGCCGAGGCGAGCGCCACGTTGACAAGCGACTCCTCCCGAAACCACTCCCTGCTGTCCTGACCGGCGCGAGCAGTCCACAGCGACTCTTGGATCATCCGCAGCCGGTGGCCGCCGGAGATTTCAAGCTGCACAATGCGGTGCAGGGCTGCCAGCGCCCGCGCAGGGTTCGCGTACCACTCGCTGTTGTCGCAGAACGCCACATACCGGGCCTGCTCACCTAGCTCCGCTCGCAGCCAGCCGATATTACGCTCTGTGGTCGCGATGCGAACCGGGTCACCGCACTGCAGTCCATCCCGAACTAACGGAAGGGTGCCAGCCAAGAACTCATCCTTCGATCCGTACAGCAACGCCTGATGCGCGAAAGACACGGCACCCTCGTTGGTGTCGGCACTGTGCACCACGCTCACTGTCACACCCCTCTTGCTGAAACATCGAAGATTCCCCGACTCCCGACTACCCGAATGTGCTGCCAAACACGATGCCACCAGCAAAAATTTTCGCTGACCGGACCGGTGGCTGCGCCCCCGTCGCAAATCATCAGGGCAGGTATAGATGTAGTCGTACAGTGGTGCCCGTCGTATCGCTGCGCATCTCGACGAGGTCGCAGAACTGGCGGGCCAACCACAGCCCGCACCCACCCGCACGGCCGGGCCGAGGGGGCAAGTGCCCGGCCAAGGGATCGCGCAGGCCGGCCCCAGTATCGCTGACCTCGCACACCATCGAGCGCGGCCTCGTCCAGATCCGCACCACGCGCGATCCATCGCCATGTTCGATCGCGTTGGTCGCGACCTCATCGAGTGCCTGCACAAACCGCTTAACGGACTGCGGGACCGCCCCTGCCCAGGTGGCGTAGGAGGTCATAAACGCGCGCAGGGGCGCCAGCTGACCCAGCCGGTCACACGGCAGCCGCAGGGCCGTTGGGGGTGGTTGAGGTAAGGGTGACTTGTCGCATTCGGCGTTGAACACCGCCGGGTCGGTGTAGCTGGGGCTCGGCTGGGTGCCGCCGTCAACGACCATCTCGGGATGTGTCCGAGCCACCTGGGCGACGACCGTGGCATCCGCCACCCGAGTGTCATAGGCACACACGAACGAGGCATTGGCCGCGGCGAGCGCAACATTGACCAGCGACTCGTACCGAGCCCGCTCACTTCCCTCCTGCTCGATGCGCGCCGTCCACAACGGCTCACCGATCATCCGGAGCCGCTTCCCGTCCGCAGCCACCGATACAGCGCGGTACAGCGCCGCTAGCGCACGCACCGGGTGCCGGTACCACTGGCTGCAATCGCCGAACACCACCTGCCGGGCATCCGCGCCCAGCGCCACCCGCAACCAACCCGCGTTACGGACCGTAGTCACAACCCAGATCGGATCGCCGTGCTCCAGACCCGCCCGAATGAAGGGAACCGTGCCGGCCAGGAACTCCTCCTGTGACCGGTATAACAGCCCGTGGTGTGTCAACGGCTCGCCACCCTGGCTGGTGTCGATACTGACCAACACACGCCGCCCTTCCTCACCGCCGGCTGTCGCCACACCTGCCAACGGCGACCCTAGGGCAGCCAGGGACGTCTCACCAGCAACCAGCTCCCGGACCGGAACGGTGTCCGTGGGGAACGTCCCGACCGGGTCGACCGTGCAGCGTAGCTAACCGCTCATGAAGATGAACTCCAGCTGAATATTGTCCGGATCACGGAATACCAGTGCCGAATACTTTATCACGCTGGCAATATCGGTCACACCCGAGTGCGGGACCCCCGAACTATCGAGCCATTCTGCCCAGGATTCCAAATCAGGTCGGCTCGGCACAGAAATGCTGATGTGGTCGAGGCCGGTCCGGGCTTCATCGAATGGCTGGCTATCATTCCTTGTATTGTGCTGAAGCCCTATGATGATTCCGCAGCTGAGGTCAGTGAGGAGCACCGCGTATCCGGTCTCTTCTTCGCCGTAATGCGGGAACTCAGCAGGGATGCGTTCAAGCCCTAGTACCCGCTGGTACCAGTCTGCGCTAGCCTCTACATTGGTTACTGTAACACCGAAGTGGTGAAATCCGGCCATAGGTGGTCGTTGCTTCGCCGTCTGGTTCATCTCAATCTCCTTGGTATGACTCAGTCGAGCCGGGGTCCCCCACGCGCAGCGGGGCTTTGTGGTAACGGCCCTCATGGGCCAGGATCGGGCGGGTGTCGCCGGCTAGCTCCGGATACTTGGCCTCCAACTGCTGCCGGCGGTCCCACTGCCGCTGCAGCTGGGTGACGTATTCCCGGTCGCCGTGGTAGACCCCGCGCCACGTCTGCGGCATGTGGTTGCGCGACAGGCCTGCGTCAGCCTGGCCGCCCAGGCTGAACTCCGCGGGCACCTTGTGCATTTCGTCCGCACACCCGGGGCATTCCGGGGCCGGGGTGTCCAGTCCCGCCAGTCGCTCGAAACGCAGCCCGCAGTCGCACCTGTAGACATAGATTGGCATATTCGCCTCCTCCGCTGCTCCTTCATCATCTTGGGCGGACGGGTTGATACAGCCGACCACGGATCGCCGCCTCGGACAGGCTCACCTCGGTCACGTGTAGGAACCCGCCGGAGCCGTCCGCAACTGGTGAATCTGGTCCCCGTCATGCCCGAATACCATCATTGCGCTCGTCTTCTCCTGGATACCCCGCAGCTTCTCTACCGAAGAGTAGAACTGCTCCAAGTTGTTGATCAACACACCCGGGAACACCGGCGGGCCATAACTGGCGCCCATGAATACCGCGTCGGAGGTGAAAATCATGGTGCCGCTGTCAATCAGATCAACTTGCATGGACATGCATCCGGGGGTGTGCCCCGGGGTCTGAATCAGGGTGACGCCAGGCAGGACTTCAGTGTCCCCGGCGATGGTCTCCAACGACAAGTTCTCGTAGTCGGCCTTGAGGTGGCCGCCGTTGAACGGGCCCTCGAAGCCGAACGCGAACTTCTTTTCCACGTCACTACATATCAGCCGAGCGTTCGTGTTATTGAACAGCTTAGCGTTTCCAGCGTGGTCGATGTGCAGGTGCGACAGCACCACGTAGTCGATCTCATCTAGGCCGACACCCATGGCATTGAGTCGTGAGTCAAGGTACTCGTTCTCATTGACCATGTCATAGGGAAAGAAGTCTTGCAGCCCGGTCGGCGCCCAGCGCTGCTCCCAATCCCGCGGACAGCTGGTATCCCAAAGCAACTTACCCTCGGGCGTCTCGACGAGCACCGCGTGCGTGGGCACTTCCGACCAGACCACCGAAACGTGCTTGTTCTGCACGCCATGAAGCGTCACGCCGGGCTTGAGCAGCAGCCACGCTAGGTCGGCATGCATCGCCCCACATGGGATGATGCTCACTTTGGTCGCCGTCTGATTCATGTCGATCTCCTGTTGGTCATGAAATTTCACGTCTGTGGCCCGCGCCGGTGTTGTCGTTTGCGAGTAGACAATGACCGATCGGCAACCGCCGCGGCAGAGTGGTGACCACTCAGTTCCGCGTTCGGGCGGTGACGTAGCTGGGGCGGTCAGGAGATTTCGAGGGTTCGAGCGAGGCCGTTGCGTCCCGCCACGCCCAGCTTCTCGTAGGCGGCGTGGAGGTTGTTCTCCACTGTCCGGTGAGACAGGCGCAGCCGTGCGGCGATCTCCTTGTTGGCCAGACCCGCGACCGCGAGGCGGGCGATTTCCAGCTGCCGGGGAGTGAGCGTGGTCCTAACCACGACAGCAGTGGTCAGGGCAGGCGTGCGGGCACCCTCGCAGCGAGCGGCCAGCGCGCTCGCGCGTCGCTCTGCGCTAACTGCTTGGCGCAGCCGCCCCTTCCGACGCCAGGCCACGGCTGCATCGGCGGACGCCTCAGCCGCAAGAAGAACCGCGCCACATGCGTCGAAGCTGGCCGAGCTCTTCTCCAGCCCGGCAGCGTCCTGTGCGACCAACGCGCTGGCATGGGCGGCGCGAGCCGGCGCCAGCGGGCCCTCGACGACCTCGGCCAGCTCCCGCAATCGAGGAAGCGCCGCGTCGGCCCGACCTAGCCGAGCCAGATCGTGCACGGCGATCGACTCCAGGGCATAGGCGCCACACTGCTGAGCCATGGTCGCCGCTTCGCCCAAATACTCATAGCCCTGTGCGACGTCACCTGCAGAGACCTCAATCCACGCGCGGGCGCGGGGCACCTCCGGCCCGCAAATCTCCAGCGGTGGTACCCGCAGCGCATCCAGCTCCGAGAGCACGGCGCGGGCAGCTTGCACGTCACCTAGCAAAGCCAAGGCGTGCGCGCGGATCATCAGGGCGTTGCGCACCCACATCGGCCAGCTCATCTCGCGGAAGGCCCCAACGGCTTCGCCGGTGAGTCGCGCCGCAGTCGCCACCCGGCCTTCGGTCAGCGCAACCCAGCCACGCAAACACGCGAAGAACGACCGCGCCTCTACCGAGCCCTCCTCGACCGCCTTGTCGTACTCAAGTTCAGCGAGCGCGCCAGACTCGGCCAATCGCCCGGCGTAGCGCAGCGCGGCACACCGGATCACTTGGTGCAGATACGGTCCGAACGGCAGGGGAGGCCCCGTGAGCTGCAGATGCGCCGCCAGACCACGTTCGGCCGCGGCGATCGCACCGGCGGCTTGCCCGGCCACACCCATCGAGGTTCCCGCGGCAAAGCAAGCCGACACCAGCGCTCTACCTGACACTCGGTCCAACAGCGGCACCGCCAGCGCGATCGCTGCGCTGTGGCGTCCCGAACGGCCCAGGATCCGCGCTCGCTCGGCGGTGATCTGATCACGGCAGCCAGCGTTCTCGATCGCGGTTTCCGCCTCCTCGGCGACCTGCAAAGCGGCATCGGTCTGCTTGAGCGCCATATCCAGAACCCCGATCCGGGTGGTGGCCAGCAGTGCCCGGTGGACGTCGGTGGTAGCTGCCGTTACGAGCGTCCCAAGCTGTTGCTCAGCCTCCTCGGCCCGGCCCTGCAACCAGCAAAGCTGAGCCAGAAGCAGGTGGGCCTCGAAGCCGGCCCCCGCCCCGACTGCGGCGCGCGCCAACCGCTCCGCGAGCCGGAAGTCGTATCGTTGCCGGGCGGTGGTGGCCGCCGAATACATGAGGTCAGGCTGGACCGAATCACCACCTTCGAGGCTCCAGACGGCCAGCCGAAGCGTGTCCTCACGCCGACGCGCGCCCACCGTTGCCAGGGCTTTGGCTAGCGCTCGGGCCGACGCCCGGGAACGCAGCGGGGACAGGCGCGCCCTCAGTACCTCCCCATACAGCGGGTGAGCCAGCCGCGCGTTGAGGCGCCGGCCATCCTGCTCGATGCGCACCAAACCCCGACGCTCGAGGGCGTCGAGGTCGACCTGGTTCTGCACCGCCTGGAGAAGCTCTACTTCGAGGGGCTCACCGAAGGCCAGCACCTCGAGCGTGTGGCGCCCGCGCTCGTCAAGTCCGCTCAGCCGAGTCCCGATGATCTCCACGAGGCGGGATGAGGCCGGCAGGCTGACGCCCAGCCGCCAGATCCCTTCCTCATGGCGAAACGCACCCGATTCGAGCGCGCCGAGAACGACCTCCCTGAGGAACAAAACGTTGCCCTGCGTGCGCCTGTGCAGCAGGTGCACCGTTGCTCCGTCCACCGGCCCCTGGAGCGCGGCGCTGAGCAGCTCCTCAACTTCGTGGGCCGCGAACGGATGCAACTCGATTCGCTCAGCCAGCTCGTCCTTCCACAGGGCAACAACCGCATCGGGCGCTTGTTGCCCGGAGCGGAGCGTGACGAAGACGAAAGCCCGCTTCGTGGTTGCCAGTAGCCGGGTGAGGGCGGCCGAGGCCTGATCGAGCAAGTGAGCATCGTCGACGAGGACTGCTACCGGCTTGCCGTGACCGCGCCCGACGATCGCATCGGCGATCGTGCGCAGCACCTCCAGCAGGTTCGTGCTCGGGGCCAGGTCGGGCACGAGGGACGCAAAGGCTCCGAATGGAAACCCAGCCGCGCCTTGCGTGGCCGAGACTCTCAGTGGCACGAAGCCCCGGGCCGCCGCCAGATCAAGGCATTCGGCCGCCAGCCGGGTCTTCCCTACGCCCGCCGCCCCGGCTAGGACGATCGCACCGCGGTCCGCACGCAGCAGCGTGCTCGCTCGCTTGAGCTCGGCCCCTCGCCCAACGAGTGGCCAGGTCAGCTCCCGCGAGCCGGAACCCACTCCTGGATCGTCGCGGACAGTGGCCGCAAAGTCGAGCTGGTGCACGGTCGGCGTCTGGGCCGAAAACCATTTTGCTCGAGTTTGTCCCGAAGCTGCGCCAGAGCTCGCGCCCGGGTGGGTCCGATCCCGCCCGGCGGGATGTCGCAGCTGCGAGCGACCTCGGCGTAGGGACGGGGATGGTCGGTGAACAGTGCCCGCAACAGGGTCTGCCGGCGAGGCGACAACTCGCTGACGAGGTTCCACAGCCGCCGGGTGATGTCGGCGTTGATGACGCACTGTTCGGGGCTAA
>JAICHZ010000080.1 GCA_025924655.1 Pseudonocardiaceae bacterium
GCACGCCGCGGGAGGCTTGTCGTCAAGGGTCTGCGTGCCGTGTCCTCTGGGGATACGGGCGCCGAGACACCGCAGGGTACGACACGAGTTGCACGCTTGGTACCCCGGCAGTCCGTGCGGACGGCGGCGCGACTGGAAGCTTGAATGGGCTCCCAGTAGCGCCGCCGTCGTTTATCACCAGTAGTGGGCTGATCAACAGTAGTGGGCCGATGATAAGTCGTAGCCGGCTGACGTCACCCGCTCTTGGCCATGTGATCACCCGCTAGTTGTTACTCACAGTGACTGCCTCGGCGATCGAGATGGCCTCCCGCGACCCGGCGGACAGCGCGGTGCAGCAGTGCACGAGCCACCGGCCAATCGCCGCTACTTCGCCGCTGGCGAAGCCGGCCGCAGCCGTCCGGTACTGCCCCTCACGGCGCAGATGCGCCACCTCCGGCACGATCAGGCCCTTGGGATCCAGACCGCTGGACACCATCGTGAGGCGGGCCGCGGCCCGGGCGACCACACCGTTGCCCTGCACGAAGGGCGCCAGTGCAAGCAGTTCGCCGTGCACCACCGCGACCAGTACCGGTGCCGCGACCTGGCTGCCCCCGATGACCAAGTTTGCCAACCCGTCGAGTCGAGCAGTGCTGCCGCGCGATGAGTCCGGCCGCCCCAGCTGGGGGCCGGGCAGCAGATCCGCCGCGGCGAGGACGTGTAACCGGGCCAAGGCCTGGAGCGGAGCCCGCCGCCAGGTACTGAGCAGCCCACCCAATGCCTCCGCGACCCGTAACGCACCGGCCAGCACCGGGTCGCGCACCGACCCGTCGCCGGGCAACTCGGGGTTACCGCCGTCCAGCGCGGCCGAAGCTCGGGCGGCACGTACCGACGCCTCAGCCGCGGTCGCCGGCCAACTACGCCGGTTAGCCGGGTGCCGGTGCGCCGTGGTCACCGCGTCGCGGGCCCGGGTGACAGCTTCCCGCACTCCGGGAAGCTCGATCAGGGGAGCCAGCGGATCTGCAGGCACTCCAGCGAGACTAGCTTGCTACGACGGTCGCTTCAGCGGCTGCCGTGACCGCTTCACTGGTTGTGCGGGGCTCGATGATCGCGGCATCGGAACGCCAGCTTCGCCCACCTCCTGGGAGCCCCTATCCAGGACGTACTCCCACAGCGCGGCACCGGCTACCGCTCCGCACACCGGCCCGATGAGGTAAATCCACCAAAACGGGAACTGCAACGCCACAATGTCGGGACCCAGCGCCCGCGCCGGGTTGAGCGCACCCCCCGAGATCGGTAGCGCGAGAAAGATCGCCGCACCGATCCACAGGCCGATCGCCAGACCGGACTGGGTGGGGCCGCCCGGTGGTCGCTTGTACACGGCCGTCGCCATGATCACTACCATCAGCACCAAGGTGATGACGAACTCCGTGACCAGCGCCGTGTACCAGGGGACGTCCGGGCCCGGACGGGTTGCGCCCAGGATGAGCAGCTCCCGCAGCTGGTCGCCGAACATGAACCAGTTCATCAACCCGGCCGCAATAGCGCCGACGAGCTGCGCGACGACGTAGCCGGGCACCTTCGCCCACGGGAACTTACGTACCGCAGCCAGCGCCACCGTGACAGCAGGGTTGATGTGCGCACCGGACACCGAGGCGACCACATAGACCGCCGCGATGATCCCGAACGCGAACGCGATGCTGATCGCGATGTCGTCCGCGGCGGTGAAGACGGTTGGTGAACCAGCACTGAGCTTATGCACCGCCAGCACGGTCGCCGTCCCGGAGAAGGTGAGCATGAACGTGCCTAGCGCCTCGGCGGCCAGCGCCCCCGCGCCTGCAGCCACTGCCGTGTTGTGGCCAGACTGTCCAGCCATCGCGACCCCCAGACGTCCACCTGTCACATCTCTGCGGACCTACGTACCCGGAGCAGGGGCCGCGAAACAGTACGGGATCGCCGACGTCCGGAACAGCCACGCAATTCGCCCGTCGGCGTAGATTCGCGCCCGGCCGGCGTGGGTAGTTTCAGCGTCATGAGCCGGGAAAACGGATACCATCAGTCAGCCGATACTGACCAGAGATCGGCGACCAGCTCCCCGACCGGTGACGGGGCCGAGGCGGGTTGGCTGGCCCGAGCCGATTCATATCAGCAGCAGCACCGGTGGCTTGCCTTCCCGTTCGCGGTGTTCCGGAAGTTCAGCGACGACCAGGCGGGCAGCCTGGCCGCACTGATCGCCTACTACGCCTTCTTCTCGATCTTCCCACTGCTGTTGGCGCTGACCACCATCCTGGGCTACGTGCTGGCCGGGAACCCGGCGTTGGAACAGCGGGTGTTCTCCTCCGCCTTGGGCCAGTTCCCGATCATCGGGCAGCACAGCCCCACCCAGCCGTTGACGGGCAACCCGGTGGCGTTGGTGATCGGTCTAGTGCTGGCACTCTGGAGCGGGCTGGCGGTGGCCCAGATGGCCCAGCAGGCGTTCAACACTGTCTATGGCGTGCCGCGAGCGGAGTGGCCCACGTTCGTGCAGAGCCTGCTGCGAAGTCTGGAGCTGGTGGTCGTCGGCGGCATCGGGCTGATCATCACCACCCTGTTGCAAGGTGCCGTCAGCAGTGCTGATCTTTATGGCCTGCGCCTAGGTCCGACGAGTGCGGTCATCGGTGGCGTCATCGGAGTCGCGCTGAACACCGCCCTGTTCACCTACCTGTTCCGCCGGTTGACGATCCGCTCGCCGGGATGGCGCGAGGTTTTCGTGGGGGCGGCGCTGGCTGCGGTGGCCTGGTTCGTGCTGCAGAAGGTTGGTACCTCGCTGGTCAATAGCAAGGTTTCCGGTGCTCAGGGCACCTATGGCACCTTCGCCGTGGTCATCGGCCTGCTCTTTTGGTTCTACTTGCTGTCCCAGATAACCCTGTACTGCGCGGAAGTCAATGTCGTACGCGCCCGCCGGCTATGGCCGCGTGGGCTGCGCAGCATGACCGAGCTGCAAGCCACCACCGCCGCCGACCGAGCTGCCTATGAGGCTTACCCGCACCTGGAACGCCAAGTCCACAACCTGCGCGTTGACACCCAGGTCGTCACCAGCGACCAGTCCGCGCCGCCTGAAGATGGACACCCCTAGCAATCGGTCAGGACCGGTGCTTGAGCGCTTTCAGGCGGCACGACGCGCGGAGGCCTGGAGTCGCATGAAGTCCACCTGTGGCTCGGGTAGCCGCGCAGTCACGTCCTTGACAACCTGTCGGCGCTGCCCAGTTGGGATGGAGTCCAGGACGGCGCTGAGAACGACGCTGGTCAGGAACGCCTCGAATTGGGCAGCGGACTGCATACGAGCGGGATCCGGCACGCAGACGACGTCGATGTCGGTGAAACCGGCCGCGGCCAGGCGCTCGGCGGTCTGCTCCGCGGTGGCGAAATTGCATGCCTCGCCGATTCGCGGTAACCCGAGGTCGACCAGCACAGCCTCGACGTTGGCGACATTGCCGGCACCGCCCCACTCGGCCCGAAGCTGGCCGCCGGGCTGCAACACGCCGGCCAGCGACCGGAAGAGGGATGCGTGGTCGGGCACCCAATGCAGCGTCGCGACTGAGAACACCGCATCGACCGGTTCCTCCAGCGTCAGCGGGACGGTGAGGTCGGCGTGCAGGGTCGTCAGCCGGTCCGGACCGACGCCGGCGAGGCGGTCCCGAAGCTGAGCGAGCATGGCCGTCGAGCCGTCGACCGCGACGACATGGCCGCGGGGTAGCCGTTCGAGCAGCAGCGCGGTGTCCCGGCCGGTACCGGCCCCGACGTCGAGTACCCGTTCGTCGCCTCGAAGCGGGGGCGACGCCAGTACCCCGCGGCCCCAGCCTTGGTGCGGCAGTGGCAACGAGTCGTAAGTCGCGGCGTCCCACTCCCGCGGACGGTAGATAGCAGTCACGACTTCGATGCTAGCCGCGTATCTCGTATCATAGGATACTCGTCTCGCCTTATGAGATAGAATGGAAAGTGCCGTGCGTCCCAGCGGTCCGCTAGCAAGCGACCGTCCTTTGCGTTTCCGAGCCTCAGAGCACCCACCGTTCCCTGCGCCGGGCCAACGATGTCAGATGGCTGTGCCATCGTCTCGACACAGCGGTGGCCCCGAGATGGACGGGCTACTACCGTCATCAGCTGACCGTGACAAACGCGATACGGGAGGACCTTCCACGATGGGTGACTCAAGCCAGCGACTCGCCAATCTGCATACCGAGAGCCGGGCGTTTCCCCCAAGTGAGGAGTTCGCCGCACAGGCGAACGCCACCGCGGCGCTCTACGACCAAGCAGACGCGGACCGCGAGGGATTCTGGGCACAGCAGGCTCACCGGCTGCACTGGCACACCGACTTCAAGCAGGTCCTCGACTGGTCGAACGCACCGTTCGCGAAGTGGTTCGTCGGCGGCAAGCTCAACGTCGCCTACAACTGCGCCGACCGCCACGTCGAGGACGGCCACGGCGAGCAGGTCGCCTTCCATTGGGAGGGAGAGTCGGGCGACACCCGCACCATCACCTACGCCGACCTGCAGCGTGAGGTCTGCAAAACGGCCAACGCCTTGCTGTCGCTGGGCTTGCAGACCGGGGACTGTGTGGCCATCCAGCTGCCGATGATCCCTGAGGCGGTGTTCGCCATGCTCGCCTGTGCGCGGCTGGGCATGCCGCACAACGTGGTGTTCGGTGGCTTCTCCGCCGAGTCGCTGCGCCAGCGCGTCAACGATGCGCAGGCCAAGCTGGTGATCACTGCCGATGGCCAGTTCCGGCGCGGCAAGGCCGCCCCGTTGAAGGCCAACGCCGACGAGGCGCTGAAGGAGACCTCGACGGTGCGCAACGTCGTGGTGGTCCAGCGCACCGGCATCGACATCGACTGGACCGAGGGCCGCGATCTGTGGTGGCACGACCTGGTGGATGACCAGTCCGACCAGCACACCCCCGAGGCGTTCGACAGCGAGCACCCGCTGTTCATCCTCTACACCTCAGGCACCACCGGGAAACCCAAGGGGATCCTGCACACCTCCGGTGGCTACCTCACCCAGTGCGCCTACACCCACCACGTGGTGTTCGACCACAAGGCCGGTCAGGACGTCTACTGGTGCACCGCCGACATCGGCTGGGTGACCGGGCACAGCTACATCGTCTACGGTCCGCTGGCCAACCGGGCGACGTCGGTGATGTACGAGGGCACCCCGAACACCCCGCATGAGGGGCGGCACTGGGAGATCGTGCAGAAGTACGGCGTGTCGCTCTACTACACCGCCCCCACCCTGATCCGCACCTTCATGAAGTGGGGCAATCAGATCCCGGAGAAGTACGACCTGTCGTCGCTGCGGGTGCTGGGCAGCGTCGGGGAGCCGATCAACCCCGAGGCCTGGATGTGGTACCGCGAGCACATCGGCGGTGATCGCTGCCCGATCGTGGACACCTGGTGGCAGACCGAGACCGGCGCGATCATGATCGCGCCGCTGCCCGGCGTCACGGCGGCCAAACCGGGCTCGGCGATGTGCTCGCTGCCGGGTATCAGTGCCATCGTGGTCGACGAGTCCGGTATCCGGGTCGGCAACGGCCAGGGCGGCTATCTGGCGCTGGACAAGCCCTGGCCGGGAATGTTGCGCACCATCTGGGGCGACGACGAGCGGTACCGGGAGACGTACTGGTCGCGCTTCGCCGAGCAGGGCTACTACTTCGCCGGGGACGGCGCCAAGTACGACGACGACGGCGCGATCTGGTTGCTGGGCCGGGTGGACGACGTGATGAACGTTTCCGGGCACCGGATCTCCACCACCGAGGTCGAGTCGGCACTGGTGTCGCATCCGACGGTGGCCGAGGCTGCCGTGGTCGGCGCCCCGGACCCGATGACCGGCCAGGGCATCGTCGCGTTCGTGATCCTGCGCGGCCACGTCGCCGAGGACGAGGCGCGCGGCGAAGAGGCGATCAAGGAGCTGCGCAACCATGTGGCCAAGGAGATCGGCCCGATCGCCAAGCCTCGCCAGATCATGATCGTCGCCGACCTACCGAAAACGAGGTCCGGCAAGATCATGCGCCGCCTGCTGCGCGACGTAGCCGAACACCGCGAAATAGGCGACGTAACAACCCTTGCGGACTCCGCAGTCATGGACCTGATCTCAGCCGGCATGAAATCCGGCTCCGCCGAGTAACCTGCCGCCCACCGAGTGCCATTCGGCTCCGAATGGCGGTCTTGCGCACCTGCCGGACCGCCATTCGGAGCCGAATCGCGATGTCAGGCATGCTGGCTAGGTGTTGATTCCGGAACGGGAGCTGGGCTGGCGGTTCTCCCGGTCGGGTGGGCCCGGTGGGCAGGGCGTGAACACCACGGATTCGCGCGTCGAACTGATCTTCGACGTGGCCGCCAGCACGACGCTCACCGAGGAGCAGCGGGCCCGCGTGCTGCAACGGCTGTCCAACCGGCTGGTCGATGGCGTGCTGACAGTGGTGGCCAGCGAGTACCGCTCCCAACTGCGCAACCGGGATGCTGCCCGGGCCCGGCTCGCTGCGATGCTGCGTGCCGCGCTGGCCCCCGATCCACCCACCCGCCGGCCGACCCGGCCGTCCCGCGCCGCCCGCGAGCGCCGGCTTGCCGACAAGCGGCGCCGGATGCTGATCAAGCGGCTGCGCAGGACGACGGACGACTGATCGCGGGGTGCTAACCGCCGAGCACGAGGGTGCTGGCGGCGTAGTCGATGGTGACGGTGCCGAACCGGTAGAGCACGTCGGAACCCACCAGGCCGTCCAGGTCGGGAATCGGCAGCGCGATGCTGTCGACATCCTGGGGGGGCAGCGTGACCGTACCGACCCGCCATGAAGCCACGTGGACAGGTTGCGAAGTGGCCGAACAGGACACTCCGGCCGCGTTGCGGGGTCGCCCCACCGGCGGCAGCGACAGCTGTTGGGCCACGCTGCGGTCCACCACTGAGTTCGACGCGCCGGTGTCAAGGGCGAACTTCTTGGGCCCGACGCCCTCGACGGTCACCGGAACCACCGCGACGGTGGAAGCCCCGGAGCGGATGACCGTCATCGGCACGCGCTGGCTGCCCGGCGCCGATGGCGCGGGATCGGTAGCCGACGTGGGGGCGGTGACCTGCTCCGGTCCGGGCAGCAGTACCAGCCCAGCCCGGTAGTCGAGCTGGAACCGGCCGAACCGGCTCCACACATCCGAACCGAGCAGGCCAACGATGTCGGGCCCACCGCGAGCTCTCGCCATCGGCAGTGACGTCAGCGTCTGTGCGCGCAGCGGAACCTCACCCACTGACCAGCTCGGCACCTGGACGTGACCGGCCGCCCTGGTACATCCCACTCCGGTAGCCGGGGTGGTCGTCCCGGTCGAAGCCAGCTGGAGTTGGTCGGCCACAGTCCGGTCGACCAACGACTGGGTTGCACCGGTGTCGAGAACGAACGGGTACGGGCCGTGCCCGGACAAGCACACCGGTACCAGGACCAGGGTCGCGGTGGTCGTGTGCACTACCCGCGCAGGGATCGTCCGGGTAGCCGCGGCGCCGAACAGGCCGGGGCTCGAGCCGGCGCAGGACACCCGGAAAGCTCCCGGTGACGTCACCGAGCCGGCGCAGCCAACCAGCCCCAGCAGCACCAGCAGCCTGAGCAGCACCAGCACGAGGGTGCGCAATTTCGTCGCGGCCGGTTTCGCCGTCCTCGAAACGGTCAACACCCCTTTCGAGCCTTCTCGCAGTCGACGGTCAGGATCGGCCACCGTGATCATCATAGCCGTGCTGGCCGCGTTGGCCGCCGGAGCGTGTTTCGCGGTCGGTGGGGTTCTGCAGCAGCGCGAGGCCAGCACCCGGCCGGCGGACGAGGCGCTCTCCCCGCGACTGCTGGCCGATCTTGCACGCCGCCCCACCTGGTTGGCCGGGATCGGAGCGACAGCGGGATCGTTTGGGTTCAAAGCGGTCGCGTTGGCCTTTGGCCCGTTGACCGTGGTGCAGCCGCTGATTGCCAGCGAGCTGGTATTCGCCATCCCAGTATCGGTGCGCCGTCATGGGTTTCGGCTGCACTTGCGGGAGTGGGGCGGGATCGCAGCGGTGACCGCCGGGTTGACGTTGGGAATCGTCGCGGCCGCGCCGCAGGAGGGTAATCCGCTGCCCTCGCTGGTGCGCTGGGGAGAGGCGCTCGGCCTCCTCGCGGTGCTGACTGCGGGAGCGTTGTTGGCTGCCCGGCGGGTGCGCGGGGCGGCGCGGGCGTCGTTGTACGCGCTGGCGGCGGTGGCGACGTTGGCCGCCCAGTCTTCCCTGCTGGCCGCCACCGTGGCGCTGTTCAAGGAAGGCATCCTGACGGCGCTGAGCACCTGGCAGCCCTACGCGATGGGAGTGGTCAGCTTCATCGCGCTGACCCTGGTGCAAAGCGCCTACCAGGCCGGCCCGCTGGCGGCGAGCATGCCGGTGATGGACGCCGCGAACCCGATCGTCGGGATCGCGATCGGCCTCGCGTTGTTCGACGAGCGCGTCGACCTCAGCGGCTGGCACCTGCCCGGCGCGATCATCGGGGTGGCGCTGCTGGTGATCGGGGTGATCCTGCTCGACACCTCGCCGCTGGTGCAGCGGGTGCAGCGGATCGAGGACGCAGAACAACGGCAGGCGAACAAGGGCGTGAGCTGATGTCGAAGTTTTTTCCGTTGTGGGTCGTGGTCACCCATTTCCTGAACATCTTCTTCCTGCTGCTGCTGGCCCGCTCCGGGCTGGAGGTGCTTTCGGCGTTTCCGAAGCTGTACTGGAACGACGACTGCCCGCCGGGGCGGGAGTGGGCCCGATTTTCAAAGAAGATGTACGGCGCGGACTCGCGTCGAATGTGGAGCTCGCTGGATGAGGAGGAGGCGTGGAGTCCGGTGCTGGCGCTGCCCGGGCGCAAGAACCTGGGGTTGGGCCGGCACTGGCATTTCATGAGCGTGCAGTTCTGGATTCTCACCGGCGCGGTCTACGTCGCCCTGGTCTTCGCCACCGGCTACTGGCACTACCTGATCCCCACCCATTGGTCGCTGTTCCCGGACTCGATCAAAGCGGTCGGCACCTACCTGCACTTTCAGCTCCCGCACAAGATCCCGGGCCAGCCTTACGAGCCGGCGCAGAAACTGTCGTACTTCTTGGTGATCTTCGTGCTGGCCCCGTTCCAGATCGCCACCGGGGCGGCGATGTCCCCCGCGGTGCTGGCCCGGTTTCCGCGCTACGGCACCCTCTTCGGCGGTAAACAGGGCGCGCGGAGCCTGCATTTCCTGGGGCTGTGCGCCTTCGCCGCGTTCACCGCGCTGCACACCCTCATGGTGATCATCCACGGCATACCCACCGAGTTCGCCAGGATCGTCCTGGGGGATCCAGGGGGCAGCCGGGCGCTGGCCTTGGGCGTCGGGCTGGCCGGAATTTTCGGGATTCTCGGCTTCCACGTCATCATCAGCTGGTTCTCGCTGCGCTACCGGCGCGCCACCCAGCGCCTACTCGGGGTCATGGTCAACCCCTTCGAGCGGGTGATCTCGCGGGTGTTCACCTCCCGGCAGCACTTAGCCCGCAATGACATCTCGCCCTATCACCGGATCAACGGCTATCCCCCCACCAGCGCCGAATACGAGCAAATGGCCGTCGACGGCTTCGCTGATTACCGGCTGGCGGTGGGCGGGCTGGTGGAGCACCCGGTGTCGCTATCGCTGGCGGAGCTGCGCGAGCTGGGTCAGCAGAGCCAGATTGTCAAACACAACTGCATCCAGGGCTGGACGGCGGTAGCGCAGTGGACCGGGGTGCCGCTGCGCGCGGTGATCGATCTTGTTCGGCCCAGCGCGCAAGCCCGCTACGTGGTGTTCTACGCGATGGACGACAAGGGCCTGACCGAAGGTGAGGGCCGTTACGGGTTCTTCTACGGCTCGATCCCGCTCTTTTTGGCCACCAACCCACAGACCATCCTCGCGCTGGAGATGAACGGCGCCCCGTTGCCGATCGAGCACGGCGCCCCGGTGCGGCTGCGGATCGAGACCCAACTCGGCTTCAAAATGGTCAAGTGGATCAAGGCGATCGAGTTCGTCGAGGATACCCGGCACATCGGAATGGGTATGGGTGGATTCAGGGAAGACCAGCAGTACTACGCCAACGCAGCCGGCATCTGAAAGGCGGACTCAACCATGAACAGCCCATCGCCATGGTGCTGAGCGTCGCACTGGCGGTGCTGGCCGCGGGGGCCAACGCCGCCGCGTCGGTGTTGCAACGCAAGGCCGACCGCGAGGAGCCCGACGACCGCACCGGGCTGGCGATGTTGTGGGATCTGGCGCACCGGCCTTCGTGGATCGCCGGCATCGCAGCGGTCATCGTCGGGTTCCTGTTGCAGGCTGGGGCGCTAGCCACCGGGCCGATCGCTCTTGTGCAGCCGATTCTGGTGCTGGAGCTGGGGTTCACCCTGCTGCTGGCCGGCGCGGTGTTCCACAGCAGGCTGCATCAGCGGGAGTGGGCCGCCGTGGTCGGGATGAGCATCGGATTAGCGGTGCTGCTGTTCTCGCTGCAGCCCTCCGGTGGGCGGCCGGGTGATGCGTCGCTGCTGGCGTGGGCGCTGGGAACCGCGGCCACGCTCGTCATTGTCGGGGTGCTCGTCGGGCTGGCTCACCGCCGCCGCAACGCCGCTCGCGCCGCGCTGCTCGGGGTGGCGACCGGCATGGGCTTCGGGTTCACCGCCGCCCTGGTGTCCGCCGTCACCGCCGCCTACGCCGCGCACCAGATGCACGGGGTGTTCACCGCGTGGCAGACCTACCTGTTGATCCTGGTCGGCCCGCTGTTCTTCTTCTTGTTGCAACAAGCCCTGCAAGCCGGGCGGCTGGTCGCCTCCCAAC
This sequence comes from Pseudonocardiaceae bacterium, assembly GCA_025924655.1. Classification (GTDB taxonomy): domain Bacteria; phylum Actinomycetota; class Actinomycetes; order Mycobacteriales; family Pseudonocardiaceae. The sequence goes on from JAICHZ010000080.1 coordinate 10,805, forward strand.
CCGCACTGACCCTGTCCAACCCGATTCTGGCGTTCGGTTTCGGCATCGCTGTGTTCGGCGAGCAGGTCCGCGGCGGCGGGTGGCTTGCGCTGGCCTTCATCGGTGCGGCCTTCATCGGCCTTGCCACCGTGATGCTGGCCAGGTCCCCGATGCTGCAGGGATCCCAGGGGAGATCCGAAGGACCCGCCCCACGCCAGTCTGACCGGCCATCTGACACTGATGCCGTCGCTCGCAGTAACGGAGGATGACAGATGAACCGCTTCGCGGTACTGCGCGCCGGCTACGGGATCCTGCTGCTGGTGGCCCCGGGGCCGGTGATCCGGGTCTACACCGGGCACCGCGCCGACCAGCTGACCCGCGCGGTAGCCCGGGTGCTGGGCAGCCGCCACCTCGTCCAAGGGCTGTGCACCGCCGGTACGCCCAACGCGCTCGTGCTGGCCCTGGGTGTGGAGGTCGATCTGGCGCACGTCGCTTCGATGCTCGCCTTGGCCGTGCTCGACCGCCAGCGGCGCCGGGCGGGCCTGGTCGATGCGGTGGCGGCCGGCTGCTTCGCGATCGCCGGCACGGTCGTGGTTGTGCGAGCCGCGCTGTCTCGCCGCGCAGCGGCCGTTACGCCGAGCTCGGGCGACGACGTTCGTAGCCGGCTGGTCGCCCGGCTGGAGGCTTGGCGTCAGAGCGCCGCTACCTGGGCAGCCGGGCGAACCCTGCCGGGTGCGATCCGCAACCGGCTCACGACATGACCACCCCACCGCTGGGTCCGCAGGCCGCCATCGAGAAGGCTCGCGCTGACCTGCTCGGCGGTCGCGGCCCGGGAGCTACCGAGCAGGAGATCACCCGCCACACCCGAACCCGAGCATGGCTCGGTGGCCAACCCACCGCCCAGCAACGTGAGCGGCTCGCCGAGCACACCGCGTTCGCTCGCGGCGATCCGCAGCCGGCACCGGCCGATGCCGGTGACGCCGTTCGAGCAATCTGACCATCCGAGGTCGCGACGGCAGGCCATATGGCTCGGCGTCAGAATGGGGGCGGATCGGGCTCGCGCCCGGGTCCGGTGTCGGAGATGTCGATCTTGGGTGGTGGGGGCGGTTCGGATCGGTAGTCGTACGGGTGGCTTGTGTAGCTGTGCCCGGTGGGAGTGGTCCAGGTGACCCGGTCGTCGGGATGCTGCTCTACCCGCCAGCCTGCGATGTGGGTCTTTAGTCGGTGATGGTGGCGGCAGCTGGCGTGCAGATTGTGTTCGCTGGTGGTGCCACCGTCGGGGTCGTGCGGCTTGTAGGCGATGGTGTGGTCCAGATCGGCGTTAGCCGCACGTTGCCCGCAGATCGGGTGCCGGCAGTACACGTCACGAGCCCGGACGAACTCAGCCAGCCCGGCCGGTGCGGTGTAGGTGGCGCGCCCGTGGTCGAGCAGGGCACCTGAGACCGGGTCGGTCAGCAGCCGCCGCCAGGTGCCCTGCGCTGCAATCTCACGCGCTAGCGCGGCGGGAATGGGCCCGTGACCGACCAGCTCTCCGGGTTGGTCATCGAGCCCGAGCAGCATGGTGATCGGCACAATCACCGACACCAACGGTTTACCTGGTCCGACGCCGCCAGCGCGGCACACATGACCCCGCTCAACCTCACTCGTGGCGTCAGCGAGACCGTTGGCACCATCCTGACCGGCGCACTCCTGTCCCCCCGAACCCTGGTCGGCGTCGTGCGGGTCGGCGTCGTGGTGGTCGCAGTCGCCGGCGCAGTCCCGAGGTGGGCTACCGGTGGCTGCGCAGCATCGCCCGGTGAGCAAGTCGGTGAGCAGATCAGCCCGGCGAGCGTCCATCCCCCGTGGATCATCGCTGCCCAGTCCGCGAGCCAACTGACACAACCGCTGATACGCCGCGTTCGCATCCGGCGCCGAGAGCAACCCCCACAACGACGACATGCCCTCCCCGTCCGGGGAGACCACCACCCGCCGATCCTTGCGACGGGCCTCATGCCGTGCGTGGGCACCGTCTGGGTCGAGGACCAGCACCGCCCGCGCCAACCGGGCCCGCAACCGAGCCACCGTCTGCTCGCCTGCCCTCGGCAGAACCCGGTCCTCCAATGCCCCCCGCAGCTCGCCCGGCAACAGGTAACTGGTCTCAGCGATCGCC
>JAICHZ010000081.1 GCA_025924655.1 Pseudonocardiaceae bacterium
AGGCCGCGCTTGCTGATGTACTGGACTACGCCGTCGGGCACGAGGTACCAGACTGGCTGGCCGTTCCTGACGCGCTGCCGGCAGTCCGTGGAGGAGATCGCCATGGCGGGCACCTCAATCAAGCTCACTGCCTGATCGGGCAGGTGTTTGCCGTCGAGGTGGAACCCGGGGCGGGTCACCCCGACCAAATGAGCCAGCGCGAACAGCTCGTCGACCCGCTTCCAGGACAATATCTGCGCCAGCGCGTCGGCGCCGGTGATGAAAAACATCTCATCATCGGGAAACTGGGCGCGCAGGTCCGTGAGCGTGTCGACGGTCAACGTGGGTGCCTGGCGTTCGATATCGACCCGGCTGGTGGAGAACCGCGGGTTGGACGCGGTCGCGATGACCGTCATGAGGTAGCGATCTTCGGCTGGGCTGACCTCCCGATCACCTTTCTGCCACGGGATCCCGGTGGGCACGAACACCACCTCGTCCAACTCGAAACGGGCCTGTACCTCGCTCGCAGCCACGAGATGACCATGGTGAATCGGGTCGAAGGTGCCGCCCATGATCCCGAGTCGCCGGCCGGACATGGGCGCAGCCTAGGCGAGCCGTTCGGGGTCAACTCCGGCGGCGATAAGCTGGACGCTCAGTGGGCCTGAGCTCAGGGAGCAACCGGCGGTGGGACAGTCTTTGGCGAGCAGGAGTCTCAGCGAGGCCTCATCGAGGGAGCCCGCACTGATCGATGCCTTGGCATCTGGCTGCGTGGTCGAGTACAGCAACCTCACCGTCGAGCAGCTAGCAGCAACGGAGAACACCCAGTACACCATCCGCGCCGAGCTGCTGCGGGAGCTGGTGCTGGGCCGCATTGGTGAGCGCCTTGATCCGCTTGGCGTTCGGGTCCATGGGGCGCGGATCACCGGAACCCTTGACCTCACCCATGTGCCGGCCGCGGTGGGCATTGAACTGCGAGGCTGCGTCTTCGAGCGCCCGGTACTGATGGTCAGTGCCCGCCTACCGTGGTTGACCTTGGCGGGTTCGCACCTGTGTGCGCTGGACTGCGACGGCCTCCAGGTCGATGGCGATGTGCTGCTCGGCGACGGGTTCACGGCCACCGGGCAGGGCGACTACGGCGCCGTACGCCTACTCGGCGCCCACATCAAAGGCCAGCTCAACCTCAATGGTGCGCGCCTGACCAACGAGACCGGCCCCGCCCTCATCGGTGACGGGCTGCACGTGAACGGCGACGTCTTTGGCGGGGGTTTCATCGCCACCGGACACGGCGAGCTCGGCGCGATCCGGCTGCCGGGCGCCCACATCATCGGACAACTGAATTTCAATGGCGCCGAGCTGGCCAACCAAGCGGGGCCGGCCCTCATCGGCGACGGCCTTCATGTCGACGGCGGCCTGGTTCTCGCCGAGGGCTTTACCGCCAGTGGCCACTATGAGCGCGGTACGGTGCGGCTGCCTGGCGCTCATATCAGCGGCCAACTCAACTTAGATGGCGCGACGTTGGTCAACCCGGCTGGGCCGGCGCTGATCGGCGACCATCTGGAAGTCGACGGCGGGGTGTACCTCGACGGGTTCACCGCCACCGGCCACGGCGAAGACGGCGTGGTGCGGCTGCCCGACGCTCATATCACCGGCCAACTCAACCTCGACTGCGCCGAGCTGACCAATCCCACCGGCGCCGCCCTCATCGGCGATCACCTCCGGGTCGACAGCGACATGTTCGCCGAGGGACTCATCGCCAGTGGACACAGCCAAGACGGCGCGGTGCGACTCGCCGACGCCCACATCAGCGGACAGCTCAACCTCAGCCACGCGAAACTGACCAACCAAGCCGGCCGGGCCCTCATCGGCGACCACCTGCAGGTCGACAGCGACATGTTCGCCGAGGGACTCATCGCCATCGGACACAGCCAAGACGGCGCGGTGCGACTCGCCGACGCCCACATCAGCGGACAGCTCAACTTCAGCCAGGCTCAACTGACCAACCCGGCTGGCCCCGTTCTTGACCTGGAGGACGCCGAAGCCAGGCATCTGTTCCTGCCGGCCCAGGTAATCTGCCCGCACGCTGCCGCCAAGACGTCACGCTGCGTAGCGCCGGCGCATCAGCTCACGCTATGCGGCCTTACCTATACATCGCTTCATGCGGTCAACTGGCGTGAGTGGCTACACCTGATCATCCACCACACCCGGGCCTATCGACCTCAGCCCTACCAACAGCTCGCCGCTGCGCTGAGAGCCAGTGGCCACGAATCCGCCGCTCGGGAAGTACTCATCAGCCAGCAGCAGGATCTGCGCCGCCGCGGCGACATCGGCGGCCCGCTGGGCAAAGGCGCGCATCGGCTCTGGGGAGCGCTCGCCGGCTACGGCTACCGAAGTAGTCGCGCAGTTCTCGCCCTCGTGCTGGTGCTCATGATCGCGGCGGGGTTGGGTATCGCCGCTGGGCACATCTCCCTGGGCTCGGGCCGTTACGTCACCGCGCACACCAGCCAAGCTCAGCTACCCGGGTCGCCGTGCTCGCTGGTCGAGCAGATCGGAGTCGGCATCGACCGCAGCGTGCCGCTAACCCCGGCGCGTATCGGCAACCGCTGCGATTTCGACACCTCCAGCCCCACCGGGGAAGCGTTCACCGCATCGACCTGGGTGCTCCAGGCCCTGGTGTGGGCGCTGGCGGCGCTCGCCACCGCCGGTTATGTCGGTCTTATCCGCCGGGCCAGTGCGCCGGGATGATCACGAACTGCCGCAGGTACAGGTCAGCGAAGGTGACCGGCCCGCGCGGTCCCGGTACCCGATCGACGTTGATTCCGGTCTCCGGGACGCGCCGCAGCTTGAACCCGTCGAGCAGCCGGGTGCTGGCATTCCAGAACGCCCCGGTGCCGGCGTAGCTGTCCAGGAACTCAGTCGCGGCGGCCTCATCATGGGTGACGATCGTGGCGGCCAGTCCGGAGGTTTCCTGGTTGGCGACCTGGGCAGCGTGCGCAGGACCGGTCACCCGGCTCACGGTCAGTGTCGCCTCCCGCCCGGTATCCAACGCCCACTCGTGCCCCAGCGGGTGCTCGTGCGGCGGCAGGGACAACGTGATGCCGCGCTGGCGCGCAGCATCGAGCAGAGCAGCGTATAACCGATCCGGCACGCTGTCGGCGACCAGCAGGAGATTGACCCGGTTGCAGACGCCCAGCCGGTCAAGCCCGGCCACCAGCAGCTCGACGGCCAGCAGGGGATCAGCTGCCGGGTCGACGTAGAGCACACCACCGCCGTCGGCGTGGGCCAGCACCCGAACCCCGTGGCGGGCTCCCTCAGCGGCCAACATCCGGGTGGTCTCGCCACTGCCCCGCACGATCACCAGCGGGATTAGCTCAGCCTGCTGTACGAGGGCGACGGCGCTGTCCCGGCGCGGGTCAGGCACCAGTTGCACAGCATCCGGGTCCAAACCGGCGTCGGTCAGCGCTGGCGCAAGGACGTGCTCACACAACGCCAGCGCGGAGCGCAGCGCCGCCGACCCAGTGCGCAACACCCCGGCATTGCGGGACTTCACCAGCTGCGAGGCGACATCGACGGTGACGTTGGGGCGGGCCTCGAAGGTGGCACCCACCACACCGACCGGGCGGCGCCGCTCGATCAGCCGCAACCCGTCTGGACGGTCTTCGAGTACCCGGTCCCGGGCCGGGAACGGTATCCGGGCCAGCAGGACGAGCTGGCCGGCCATCTCAGCCAGCCGCGCCTCCCCCAGCCGCAGCCGATCGATCAGCGCCTGGCTCATCCCCGACTGCCCAGCCACAGCGATGTCTGCGGCGTTAGCAGCAAGCACCTCAGCGGCGGAGCCGATCAGCCGCTGGGCCATGGCATCCAGCGCGGCATCGATCGCCTGGTCGGACGCGGTTGCCAGAAAAGGAGCGGCGCGCTGCGCCCGCCGCGCACAGTCGGCGACGACCTGAACCGCCGACGACTCGGTCGAAAGCTGCACGGCTCCAGAGCCTACTGCTCGTGAGTGGCGTTGAAGTGCTGTAACACTGTTTCCCACTCACGAGCTGCTGTTACACCGGCACCAGATCGTCGGCGTGTACTACTTCGCGGCGCAGTTCGGCGGGTAGATCCCGGGTGGAGCGGCCGATTAATTCCGGCAGCTCCGCAGCGTCGAACCCGACCATTCCCCTGGCGACCACGACGCCCTGCCTGTCGATCAGCTCGACGACGTCGCCGGCCTCGAAGTCACCCTCGACACCGGTGATGCCGGCGGCCAGCAGCGAACGCCGGCGGTGCACCACCGCGCTCACCGCACCGTCGTCGAGCCGCAGCCGGCCTACCGCCCCCGCGGCGTGGCGCAGCCAGAACCGGCGGGCCGATAACCGCGACCCGGTGGGCGCGAATGCCGTCCCGACGTCGGCCGCGCCCAGGGCTCGCCCGACCTGCGTCGCGGCGGCGAGCAGCACCGGCACCCCGGACTGCGAGGCCAGCGTCGCGGCACCGAGCTTGGAGGCCATTCCCCCGGTACCCAGCGCCCCACCGGTGCCAACCTGCACGCCGAGCAGGTCAGCCGGTCCAGCCACCTCTGCTACCAGCCGAGCGGTGCCGAGCCGGGGATCGCTGTCGTAGAGGCCGCTGACGTCGGAGAGCAACACCAACCCGTCCGCTCCCACCAGGTGCGCGACCAGGGCAGCCAGCCGGTCGTTGTCGCCGAAGCGGATCTCATCGGTGACCACCGTGTCGTTCTCATTGACCACCGGCACGACACCAAGGCCGCGCAGCCGGGCGAAGGTACGCTGCGCGTTGCGGTAATGCGCGCGGCGGACCATGTCATCAGAGGTCAGCAGCACCTGGCCGACGGTGCGGCCATGGCGCGCCCAGGATTGCGTGTAGGCGTATCCGAGCGCCAGCTGCCCGACGCTGGCGGCGGCCTGTTGAGTGGCCAGATCGCGCGGCCGTCGGCGCAGCCCCAGCGGGGCCAGCCCGGCGACGATCGCACCCGAGGACACCAATACCAGGTGGGTGCCGGCTGCGACACGGGCGGCGAGCGCGTCAACCAGGGTGTCCAGTCTGGCCCGATCAAGCCCACCGGCTGCGGTGGTGAGCGACGACGAGCCGATCTTGACCACCAGGTGCCGTGCCTGCGCCACGGCCAGCCGGGTCGGGCTCACTCCTGCGGGACCTCACCGCCGGCGACCGGCTCGCGCCGCACCCGTCGGGCCGCCTTACGCTGCCCTGCGCCGATCCGCTGGTCGCTGTCCAACCGCCAGTCCGTTCCTCGCCCGCCCAACCGGATCGCGCCTCCTCCGGCCGGAGTGGAGGGTTCCCAGTCGAAGGTGACGTGGCCGATCGTGACCGGGCATCCAGCGCGCGCTCCCGCGCCCGCCAAGGCGTCCTCGACGCCGAGCCGAGCCAGCCGGTCGGCTAGGTAACCGACTGCCTCGGCGTTGTCGAAGTTCGTCTGCCGGATCCACTGCTCCGGACGCCCGCCTCGGACGATGAATCCCTCGGGTCGGTCGGGGTCGGCCGTGACTTCGAAGCCCTGTTCGTCGACCGCCGTTGGCCGAAGCACCACCCGGGTCGGTTCGGTGGGGGGCAGCGACTCGCGGTGCTGGCGCACGGCCGCGCCGAGCGCGAACCGCAGTTCCCGCAGACCCTCGGTGCTCACCGTGGACACGCAATAGACGGGTAATCCGCGCGCCTGGAGCTCGGGCCGCACCATCTCAGCCAACTCCCGGGCGTCCGGAACGTCGATCTTGTTGAGCACCACCAGCCGGGGACGAGACGCCAGTTCACCGCCCAGCGACGGGGTGTAGGCGGCCAGCTCGCGTTCCAACGCATCCACGTCGGACAGTGGGTCGCGGCCCGGGTCGACCGTCGCACAGTCCACTACGTGCACCAGCACGGCGCACCGTTCGATGTGCCGCAGGAACTCCAGCCCGAGTCCCTTTCCCTGGCTGGCGCCGGGGATCAGGCCGGGGACGTCGGCGACGGTGAACACCGTCTCCCCCGCGGTGACAACACCGAGGTTGGGTACCAGAGTGGTGAATGGGTAATCGGCAATCTTCGGACGAGCCGCTGACAGCACCGAAACGAGAGAGGATTTGCCCGCTGAGGGGAAGCCGACGAGGCCGATATCAGCCACCGACTTGAGCTCGAGTACCAGATCCCGGGCTTCGCCCTCCTCACCGAGCAGGGCGAAGCCCGGTGCCTTGCGAGCCTTGGAAGCCAGCGCCGCGTTGCCCAGCCCGCCGTGCCCACCCGCCACGACGACAAATCGGGTTCCGACACCGACCAGGTCAGCCAGCACCTCGCCGTCGGGAGTGAGTACCACGGTGCCATCGGGCACCCGCAGCTCGAGATCCTCTCCCGTGGCGCCGTTGCGATGGCCGCCTTGGCCCGGTTTACCACTCGATGCTCGGGCCTGGGACCGGTAGTGGAAGTCGAGCAGGGTGTGCACTCCAGGGTCTACCACCAGCACGACGTCGCCGCCGTGGCCACCGTTGCCGCCGTCGGGCCCTCCCAGTGGGGTGTACTTCTCCCGGTGCACCGACGCGCAGCCGTGGCCGCCATCGCCCGCGGCGACGTGAATCACCGCCCGATCCACGAAGCGGGACACCTCTGGCTTCTCCTCACTTCGCCGTTAGCTACTGCTTCATAAAAACCGACGAGGGGCGAACCGGTCACCGCCGGGCCGCCCCTCGTCGGGTGCATTATGTGGGGCCCGGGATCAGGGCTGCACCGGGACGATATTGACGGTCTTGCGTCCCCGCTTGGTGCCGAACTGCACCGCTCCCGTCTCGAGCGCGAACAGGGTGTCGTCGCTACCACGCCCGACGTGCACGCCCGGGTGGAACTTGGTGCCGCGCTGGCGGATGAGGATCTCGCCCGCGTTGACCAGCTGGCCGCCGTACCGCTTCACCCCGAGCCGCTGAGCGTTGGAGTCGCGGCCATTGCGGGAGCTGGACGCGCCTTTCTTGTGTGCCATCGGTGCTCACACCCTCGTCAGGAGTCTCTCAAGGTCAATGATCAAACGGCGATCCCGGCTCACCGAACCGGACATTGCAGGGTCACTAGGAGATGCCGGTAACCTCGACGCGGGTCAGCTGCTGCCGATGACCCTGACGCTTGTGGTATCCAGTCTTGTTCTTGAACTTGTGGATCCGGATCTTCGGTCCCCTGACCTGCGCGACGACCTTTCCACGGACCGAGGCGGCGCCAAGAGCACTGGAGTCGGTGGTCACACGGGAACCGTTGACGAGCAACACAGCGGACAAGCTGACCTCGGTGCCAGGGTCGCCGTCAAGCTTTTCCACCTCGACGATGTCCCCGACGGCCACTTTGTACTGCTTGCCGCCGGTCTTCACGATCGCGTACATCGGGTGGTACTCCTGGCTGTTCGACGTGCTTGGACTGTGAAGTGACTTGGCTGCAGCTTCGGCCTGATACTGCCTGCGCAGCGGACAAACCTTAGGGCCGCCGAGCCGGCGGGCCGCGCCAATGAGCGTACGGCCCGCCGTCCGGCTCGGTCAAACCGGGGTGCTCACCTCGCGTGCGGCACGGCGAAGGACTGGGCTGGCGACTCCCCACTCTCCGCCAGCTCCGTGGTGGGCGGTCCGGCGGGCCGTGAAGCGGCCCGGCGACGCCGCGCCATTGTGCGAGTTGCCGGCTGCGCGGGCACCGTCGGCGCGTCGGTCGCCGATGCCTCCATGTCATTCGGGGCCGTGTCCTCGGGTGCCGTGTCCTCCGGGGCCGTGTCAATCGGTGTCACGTCATCCGTGGCCACCTGGTCCATCGCGATCTGGTCTTCAGCGACGTGGTCCGCGGCGACGGGAACAGCCGCGACGTCTGTCACGGGCGCTCCCTCGATGACCGGCTGTTCCGCTGCCGCGGGGGCAGCCCCGGTTCCCCGTCCACGGGACTTGACCCGACGACCGTTCCCATTGCCGGAGTCCCGTGCCCCTGAAGGCATTGCCGACGCCCCGGAAGACACCACAGCCGCAGCTGGCTGGCTTCGCACGTTCATCGGCTCCGCGGACACCAGCACTCCGCGACCCTTGCAGTGCTCACAGGTGCTGGAATATGCCTCCAGCAGCCCGGTGCCCACCTTCTTTCGGGTCATCTGGACCAGCCCGAGGGAGGTCACCTCAGCGACCTGGTGGCGGGTGCGGTCCCGACCCAGACATTCGGTCAACCGGCGTAGCACCAAGTCCCGGTTGGACTCGAGCACCATGTCGATGAAGTCGATCACGATGATCCCGCCGATGTCCCGCAGCCGCAGTTGCCTGATTATCTCTTCAGCGGCTTCGAGATTGTTGCGGGTCACGGTCTCCTCGAGGTTGCCGCCTGACCCGGTGAACTTGCCGGTGTTGACGTCGACCACGGTCATCGCCTCGGTGCGATCGATGACCAGGTATCCGCCGGAGGGCAGCCACACCTTGCGGTCCAGTGCCTTGATGATCTGTTCGTCGATCCGGAACTCGGCGAACACGTCGGCCACGCCGGCGTACCTGCACACCCTGGGCATCAGCTCCGGGGCCACGTGCTTGACGTAACCCTCGACGGTGTCCCACGCCCCGTCGCCCTGAACAACCAGCTCGCGGAAGTCTTCGGTGAACAGGTCCCGGACCACCTTCACCAGCAGGTCGGGCTCCTCATAAAGCAGCTCCGGTCCAGTGAGCTTGCCGCGGGCATTGCCGGCGGAAGCACCCGACTTGTTTTGGATAACCTCCCACTGAGCCTGCAACCGGCGGACGTCGCGGGCTAGCTCCTCCTCGCTGACTCCTTCGGAAGCAGTGCGGATGATCACGCCGGCATCCTCGGGGACGATCCGCTTGAGCACCTCCTTGAGCCGCTTGCGCTCGGTGTCCGGCAGCTTGCGGCTGATCCCGGTGGCCCGACCATCCGGCACGTACACCAGGAACCGGCCAGGCAAGCTGATCTGGGTGGTCAGCCGGGCGCCCTTGTGACCCACCGGGTCCTTCGTGACCTGTACCAGAATGCTGTCGCCGCTCGACAGTGCCTGCTCGATGCGGCGCGCTTTGCCTTCGAGCCCGGCGGCGTCCCAGTCCACCTCGCCGGCGTAGAGCACCGCGTTGCGGCCCCGGCCGATGTCTATGAACGCGGCCTCCATCGACGGCAGCACGTTTTGCACCCTGCCGAGATAGACATTGCCGACCAGCGAGCCCGAACCCGACGTGGTGACGAAGTGCTCCACCAGGACGTCGTCCTCAAGCACCGCGATCTGAATGCGCTCAGGGCGCTCCCGCACCACCATGGTGCGCTCGACGGCCTCGCGCCGCGCGAGGAACTCCGACTCGGACAGGATCGCCACCCGCCGCCTGCCCGCCTCCCGACCGTCGCGACGGCGCTGCCGCTTGGCCTCCAGACGGGTCGAGCCCCGAATGGACTGGACCTCGTCTTCCACCGGCAGGCTGCTCTTGCTATCCCGGACATGCACGACAGTGTCCGGTGGATCATCTTCGCCGACGACGACGTCCTCGTCACCGCTATCTCGACGGCGTCTGCGGCGACGGCGACGGCGAGCCACGCTCTCGCCAGGCTCCTCAGCCGTCACATCCTCAGCCGGCCCCTCGGAGGAGTCAGGTTCGTCAGGTTCGTCTGAGACGTTGTCACACTGCTCGGCTGCGCCGTCGTCGCCGTCGGCGCCGGCTCTGCCACGACCTCGGCCTCGGCGGCCCCGCCGACGACGGCGCCGGCTGGCGCTGTCGCTTTCCGCCTCGTCCGGGGCGTCCTCGGTATCGCCGTTCTCGCCGTTCTCGTCGTCAAGGAGGTCCGGCTCGTCAGCTACGGCGGGCGGCGGGTTTGGCGAGAGGAACACCGGCACAGCGGCGTTGAAAACCACTGGCGGTGCTGGCGAAGTCGACACCGGCAGCAACGGTGTCTCCGGCGCACTTTGCTGCGCCACCTCGTCGATCTCCGTTAGGTCTGGCTCGGGATCCGGCAGCAGTACCGCCAATGCCCGCATCGCCGTCTCGCGGTCGATGCTGGACTGCGCGCTGCCTACCACTATCCCTAGCTCAGCCAGCGCGCCGATGACCTCCTTGCTGCTGACCGCAAGGAGCTTGGCCAAGGCATGCACCCGCAGCTTGCTCGGCAGCGAGACTGCTAGATCAGCCCGGTCGGTTGCGGTGGTCGCGGATGCGTCTGTCCGCCCGCCGATGCCGCTGGCGGGCGTTGTCGTGTTCGCCATTCAACTCCTCCAGCCCCCGGGCGCGTCCCACAGGTGGGAACGCGACCGCGCAGGGGCTCTGCGCCGTCATCCGCCGCCGAGGTCGGCGACGGCAATCCTGTCAAGCACCGGCAGCTCCGCGGTCCGGAGCGGTCAACCGGTGTGTCCCGCGACGTCGAGCTGATGCTACCCATCGTCGGACTACGCCAAAGCCTTCCCGACCACAACCGTCCGGGCGGATGCCCGGTCCGCAGCGAGCGGATCGACGAGACCCCCGTCGTCGTCAAGCCGACCTTGCGCAGTTCGGATCGCTTTCACGAGCACCGACGACGGAAGTCCGGCGACGGCGCCGAGCGCGCTCAGCACATCGTCGGGTCGTACTGCAGGGCTGACCTGTCGCACGACCGCCATGAGTATCCCACACCGACCAAGCTGATCGGGTTCAGGCGGCCCCGTTGGCGGATCCTGCACTGCCAATGAGACGATCGCCGCCCGCGCATCGATCGACCGCGGGCCGTCTTTGGTGATGCGTTCGACGAGTACCTGCGGGGCTGCGAGCAGCAGGTCGACCGCCTCCCGAAGGTGGGCTGGGTCCACCCCGCGGACCTCGATGTGCCAGGCGCTGGCATCGATTCGGTCGGCCAGTGCCCCGGGGCCCGCCAGCACACCCTCTAGCACGGCCAGCCCATCGGGCAGAGCCGCGTCGAGCTGCGCCCGAACCGTCTCAGGATCGAGGTGCTTGACAAGCGCGATCTCGACGTACTCCGCCTCACTGGCCGCTCCGGTGGGCGCCGCGCCTAGCCAGGACACTTTCGGATGCGGGTGGTACCCCTGCGAGTACGCCATCGGCAAACCGGCTCGCCGTAAGGCCCGCTCGAAGGCCCTGGCAACGTCGCGGTGTGAGGTGAACCGCAGCTTGCCGCGCTTGGCGTAGCACAGCCGCACCTTGCAGACCGGTGCGGCAGACGGGTTAGGGCTCATCGAAACCTCTCGTGGGTGGATAAGAGTGTTCTAGCACTCGACGCCACTTACGACCCCGGTGTGGGACGCGCTTGGGGCGCCTTACTAGGGTCACGGCGACCTTTCCACGGGCACGTGCCCTGTCCCACCCGGAGGTTGCGGGTGTTGTTCCGGCTCCTTCGAGTCGTCGCGGTGCTGGCAGCCGTGGTCGCCTTGGCTGGACCGGCGTTCTCCGTGGTCACCGGCATGACATCCGCGGTGTCGGACTGTGCCTCGACCGGCCACCTGCTGCGCTACGTGGTGCTCTTCGACGCCGGGGTACCCGCACCGCAGGCGGCACGAGCGGTCCGAGCCGCCTGCGGCACCACCGCGGCCTACTACCCGCAGATCGGGGTGGGAGTCGTCACCTCCGCCGAGCCGACATTCAAGGCTCGATTCGGTACCGATCGTGCCTACAGCGCGCAGGCCGAGGCGCTGGCTTCCGCACAGCCGGCAGAGCTGGCCAGTCCGATGGTTCCGCCCGCCGCAGCCCGAGCTCCCGAGGCCGCGCAAGCGCTGGGGGTCGACCGGTCGACGGAGCAGTGGGATATGACGCTGATCCACGCTCCGCAGGCCAAGATGATCAACCAGGGCAGCCCGGAGGTGCTGGTCGGCGTGTTGGACTCGGGCATAGACGCGACCCACCCTGACCTTGCCGCCGCAGTCGACCCCACCCGATCAGCGGGCTGCCTGTCGGGCAAGCCCGACCAGTCGCGCGGCGCGTGGAGCCCGAGCACGTCTGCGCACGGCACCCACGTGGCCGGCACGATCGCCGCGGCCGACGACGGGCGCGGCATCACCGGGGTGGCGCCTGGGGTCCGGTTGGCTTCGGTGAAGGTGGTCGACGACGACGGGTTCATCTATCCGGAGTACGCCGTGTGTGGCTTCATGTGGGCCGCTCGGCAGCAGATGCGGATCGCCAACAGCAGCTACTCGCTGGATCCATGGCTGTTGACCTGTTCCGACGTACCGGGTCAGGCGGTGGCCTACGAAGCCGTCCGGCGCGCCGTCCAGTACGCAACCGCCCAGGGCGTGCTGAGCATCGCCGCCGCCGGTAACGAGCGGATGGATCTCGCCAACCCCCGCCAGGACCTGCGCAGCCCGGACAATGCGCCCGACCCCAGGCCACGGCCGGTGGATCAACACTGCAACGTGTTGCCCGCGGAGTTGCCCGGCGTGGTCGCCGTGTCGGCCATCGGCGCTCAGCGCGTCAAAGCGGCGTACAGCTCCTACGGGTCCGGGGTGGTCGCAGTCACGGCCCCGGGAGGCGACTGGGCGCAACCGCTGGGCGTGGGTTCCAGCGGATGCGTGCTGTCCACTGTTCCTGGCGGGTACGGCTACCTGTGCGGCACATCCATGGCGACGCCGCATGCCACCGGGGTGGCAGCGCTGCTCGCCTCGGTCCGACCCGAGGCCGGCCCACGGGAGCTGGCCACCCTGCTGCGCGACCAGGCCGACCCGTTGCCGTGCCCGCCGCGCAGCGCTGACGGCGATGGTTTAGCCGCCGAGTGCGCCGGTGACGCGTTCTACGGCCATGGCGTCGTCGACGCGCTGAAGGCGGTCACGACCAACCCGCCGCTGCCCGGCTCGACTCAGCGGCCGTTGTCCGCAGCGACCGGACGCAGCGGTAGCAGCTGCCGGCCACTGGGCCCGACCTGGATATCGGTGCCCAGCGACGGGCAGACCCCACAGTCGAAGCACGGAGTCCACCGGCAGTCGTCCTGCTCAC
>JAICHZ010000082.1 GCA_025924655.1 Pseudonocardiaceae bacterium
AGCGGCGTAGAGGGCGCTGACGTCGGGATAACGCAGCTCTCGGGACACGGCCACCATCGACTCGGCGGAGACCAGCCGCTGCACCGGCAGCCCGACCCGGCGCAGTTCCTTGGCGATGGCGTTCTTGCCAGTCTCGATGGCCTCCTCGCGACGCTCCTTGGCATACCATTGCCTGATCTTCGCTCGAGCTCGGGGCGACGCGACGAAGGACAGCCAGTCCCGACTCGGACCGCCACCCTCCGCCTTCGAGGTGAAGATCTCGACGACCTCGCCGTTCTCGAGCTTCCGCTCCAGGGGGACGAGCTGGCCGTTGAGCCGCGCGCCGATGCAACGGTTACCGACCTCGGTGTGCACCGCGTAGGCGAAGTCGACCGGGGTCGAGCCGGTGGGTAGCGTGATGACCTCGCCCTTGGGCGTGAAGACGAAAATTTCCCGGGTGGCTAGGTCATAGCGCAGCGACTCGAGGAACTCACTGGGATCAGCGGCCTCCCGTTGCCAGTCCAGCAGCTGGCGCATCCAGGCCATCTCGTCGATATCGACGGCTCCGTTATGGACACCGCTGTGGGTACCGTTGGTCTCCTTGTACCGCCAGTGCGCAGCGATGCCGTACTCCGCGGTGCGGTGCATATCGCGGGTCCGGATCTGCACCTCCAACGGTTTGCCATCCGGTCCGATCACCGTGGTGTGCAACGACTGGTAGACCCCGAAGCGGGGTTGCGCGACATAGTCCTTGAATCGGCCCGGCATCGGCTGCCATACCGAGTGCACGACCCCGATCGCGGCGTAGCAGTCCCGTACGTCCTCGACCATGATCCGTACCCCGACCAGGTCGTGGATGTCATCGAAATCACGGCCGCGCACGATCATCTTCTGATAGATCGAGTAATAATGCTTGGGCCTGCCTTCCACGGTCGCGGTAATCCGCGACCCGGTCAGCTGTGCCGAGACCTCGTCAATCACCGTCCGCAGGTAGGTGTCGCGAGACGGCGCCCGGTTGGCCACCAGTCGCACGATTTCGTCGTATTTCTTCGGGTGCAGGATCGCGAAGGAAAGGTCCTCAAGCTCCCACTTGATGGTCGCCATGCCCAGCCGGTGTGCCAGCGGGGCGAAGACCTCGAGAGTCTCCCTGGCTTTGCGTGCCTGCTGCTCCGGTGGCAGGAAGCGCATGGTGCGCATGTTGTGCAGCCGGTCCGCTAGTTTGATCACCAGTACGCGGGGATCACGGGCCATCGCGATGACCATTTTACGAATGGTCTCAGCCTCGGCGGCGGCGCCGAGCTTGACTTTGTCTAGCTTAGTGACGCCATCGACGAGATGTGCGACCACCTCACCGAAGTCCGCCGAGAGGCGGGTCAGTGAGTAGTCGGTATCCTCCACAGTGTCGTGGAGCAGCGCAGCGACCAGCGTGGTTGTATCCATCCCTAATTCGGCGAGGATAGTCGAGACCGCCAATGGATGGGTGATGTAGGGATCGCCAGACTTGCGTTTTTGGTGAGCATGCTTTTCTGCCGCGACGTCATATGCCCGCTGCAGCAATGCAAGGTCGGCCTTAGGGTGCAACTCCCGGTGCACCGCCGCGAGTGGTTCAAGAACCTGCTTGATCGGGCCGGGGCGCTGGGCGGTGATCCGCCGCGCAAACCGGGCCCGCACCCGCCGGGTCGCCGACGGAGGTCGCTGCGAAGCCGTGGCTGCAGTGGAGTCAGCCGGCGCTGCATCGACGCGCTGCAGGTCCTGGCTCACAGCGCACACTCCCGCCACGTGGTGACAAACCGTTCTTTTACAGGTTAGACCGTCAGCAGGACGTGCAGCGATCGACCGGCTAGCCGATCACGGCCGCCCAGCGAACCGATCTCCAGTAACACCGCGACGCCGCTGACCGTGGCCCCGGCCCGCTCGACCAGCGCGCAGGTCGCCGCCGCTGTGCCCCCGGTAGCGAGTACGTCGTCGACCACCAGCGCCCGCTGGCCGGGTCTCAGGACGCCGTCGGCGAGTTCCAGCGAGGCGACACCATACTCAAGGACGTAACCCTCCTGGTCGCAGACCACGGGTAATTTGCCGGGTTTGCGGACCCCGACCACGCCAGCCTCCAGAGCGTAGGCGGCCGCTCCACCGAGCAAAAACCCGCGGGCCTCTACCCCGATCACCACGTCGACCTGTTGAGCCGGCGCGATCAAGGCGTCCACCACCGCTCGGAACGCAGTCGCATCGGCGAAGACCGGTGCTAGGTCCTGGAAGAGCACACCGGGCTGCGGAAAGTTCGGCACTACGCGAATCAACGACACGAGCAGGGCGGCCAGGTCGTCCCTGCTCGTTGTGGTACGCACCATAGATCTAGTGAACCCGGTTTCCCTGTCCGGTGGGTTGCGAGTTTCCCGATCCGGAGCGGTTCGAGTTTCCATGTCCTGAGGACACGGAGTCTCCCGGCCCCTCCGAGCGTCCCTGCGGTCGGCTCGTCGAGTAACCCGTTTTCCCGGTAGCGCTCTGGCCGGGCGACGCCTCTTTCCCGCCCCGAGAATCAGTCTGGATTCGAGCGTCCTTCGGAACCTGCGGGTCCTGGCGGGATTGGATTTTTTTCTGGATCGGCATCGATTTGGGAACCTGAATCGGCGCCGGAAGCTGGACTGGCACCTTGACCGGGATCGCGACTGGCACCGGGAGTTGTACCGGCAGCTGGACCGGCGTCGATACCGCCGCCGGAATCACCTGCGACGGAACCAATGCCGTCCCCGCCGGATCCGCCGTCGACTGATCCGGGTCCACCGCCGAGCAGGACGCCTGGTCAACCTCTCCCTGGGCGCACGCCGATGAGGTGGAAGTGGACTCGCCGGGTCCAGACTGGCTCGATGTGGAGCGCCCCTGAGCGGCGCCGTCCGAGTCCGCAGAACCCTTAACCACCGCATCCGCAATGGGATGCCGATAGGGCACTGGGTAAGTATTCGGCGTCGGTATTGATGCTGCCGGTGGTCGCGCCTTGGCAATCGGCTTGCCGGTTACCGCCTTCGCCGAAGACGCCCGGTCCGCCAGTGGACCGTTGGTCACTACACGCACCGGAACGGTGTTCTGATCGGGCTCAGGAAATGCCAGTACCGGCGATCTGCCCGGACCGAACACGCTGATCCCTGGCAAGATGACCGCTAACGGCGGGCTGGACAAGCCTGCAGCCAAGGCCAACGCACCACCCATCACCGCAGCCAGCCGGACTGGCTTGCGGTGCGTCCAACCAGCCCGTTCGCTCCGGCGACCGAGCGCCGACACAGGGAGTAACGCGCGGCCACTGCCGAGCAGCGTCGCCAGCTCGCGTCGTCCGCGTCGCTCCCAACCAGAGCCGACTGCACGATCCGCCACTTCATGGATATGACCGAGCAGGGCCGGTGCGTCAGCTCGGCTAACCGAGTCCTTGGCGAGACCGCGCAGCACCAGCTCTCGCACCGGTTCGGGGACTACATCGACCGGAGCGGCGGTGCGTTCATGCTTGACCGAGAGCTCGGCGACGCTGTCAGCGTAAAAGGGCGGCGCGCCGACGAGGCACTCGAAGAACGTGACCATGGCGGCGTAGACGTCCCCGGCCGAAGTGGCGGATCGCTCACTCCACTGTTCGGGAGCCAGGTAAAAGGGCGTCGCCCGGCCGAGCAGCCGCCGACCGGCGGATGTCCAAAGCCCGAAGTCGACCAGGCGAACCCGGCCGGTAGAGGTGACGACCACGTGCTCCGGCTTGACGTCCCCGTGCGCCAGTCCCGCCTCATGGCAGGCAGCCAGCGCATGCAGGGAATCCTTGAGCACCACCAGCGCAGCCTCGATGCCGACCGCACCGTGCGCCAGAAGCAGCGTACGCAGCGCAGTGCCATGGACATGATCGCCGATGACGGCGGCACCATGCTCACACTCAACGTAACGGTGGACCCGGGCCACTCGGGTATCCCGAACCCGCGCCAGCCGGGCGAATTCACGTGCGAACCGCGTGCGGAACTCAGTATCCGCGAGCAGTTCCGACGACACGTAGGTGATCGCGAGCGATCGGCGGGTCATCCGGTGGCGGGCAACCACCCGGCGACCTACCCCGTCCTCACATACCTCCCGCGGATGTACCACACCCGGAACGGACCACCCCGCCATCCCCGATCCTCCCTGGTCGCCGTGACGGTGCCGCCCCGTTCCCCTCACTCCCCGGTGCGACATCCGGCGCCTGACTACAGAGCGTTCCCCCAAAGCCTGCCGGAGGCAAGGACTGAGGGCGACAAGGCACCACATTAGTGATGGAAAGTCGAAAATTGCTGCCAGCTCGTCACCGCAGCGTCACTCTGTGCAACGAAGACCACGGAGCGTAGTTGATCGCATCGACCGCCGTTAGCGGCGGGAGGACCTGCCAGCCTTGCCGGACGGTCTGCTGTTCTTGCCCACAGAGTGCCCGCGCCGCCGTCCCCCTGGCGCGGTTTTGCCGACCGCAGTAGGTACTGCCGCAGTGGTGAACGCGTCCCCGGTCGAGGTGCTGTCGGCAGCGCTCGACGCGGTCTCGCCCTCACGATCTGCATCCGTGGCGGCCTTGCGGGACAGCTTCTCCCGGCGCGCAGCGACCCGTTCGGCTTGCTGCCGGTACGCCGGTCTGCCCATGGTGAGGTCCACCACCAACGGCGTCGCCAGGAAGATCGAGGACATTGCCCCGGCTGTGATGCCCACCATCTGCACCAGAGCGAGATCCTTCAGAGTCCCCACACCTAACAGACCCACGCCGACCACCAGCAAGCTGAGCACGGGAAGCACCGCGATCAACGACGTGTTAATCGAACGCATCAGAGTCTGGTTGACCGCGAGATTGGCGGCCTCGGCGTAGGTGCGTCGCGTCAAGCCGAGCAGTCCGCGGGTATTCTCTTGAACCTTGTCGAACACGACGACGGTGTCGTACAGCGAGAAGCCAAGGATAGTGAGCAGGCCGATGACCGACGCCGGCGTCACTTCAAATCCGATCAATGAGTAGATCCCCGCGGTCACCAGCACGTCGTGCACGAGTGCTATCAGCGCTGCAAGCGCCATCCGGGGTTCGAAATACACCGCGAGGAACACGGTGACCAAGCCCAGGAACACCACTAGCGCGATCAGCGCCTGACGGCTGATCTCGCCGCCCCAGGTTGCGCTCACCGCACTGTCACTGATCGACTGTTCGCTGGGCCGGCCGTCTTTTCCGAGTGGATGCAGCTGCTCGAACAGTGCCCTTTTCAGGACGAATGACGTGCGGGTGTCCAACGCTGCAGAGCGAATCAGGATGCTCGCCGCGGAGCCGGTACCGACGGTCTGCACCGACTCTGGTGGCTGGCCCACGGTGGCGGTGAAGACGCGTTCGACCTGCTGGGTGCTGATCGCGCCGGTCGCCCCTTGGGCCGGCAGCTGTACCCGGGTACCGCCCTCGAAGTCGATGCCGAGGTTGAATCCGCGCAGCAGCATCGACAGGATGCAGATGGCGACGAGCACGCCGGATACCGAGTACCAGATCCGCCGCCGGCCGACGACGTCTAACGCTCCGGTCCCGCTGTAGAGGCGCCCCAGCGTACCTGCCATCTCAGGTCCCCTTCCCCGCCGTGGCCAGCTCCGAGCGGCTTTCGGCTCCGGCGCGCTGCGCGGCTCCGAGCCCGGATAGTTCCGGTTGGGACAACAGCGGGGACTGCGACGCCATCGCCACCAATGGATGGGTGGCCAGGAAAACGACTACCAGGTCGAGCACCGTCGACATGCCGAGAGTGAAGGCGAAACCCTTCACCTGCCCTACTGCCAGAACGTAGAGCACCGCGGCAGCCAGGAAACTCACCGCGTCCGCGGACAGGATGGTGCGCCGTGCTCGGATCCAGGCCCGGGGCACCGCGGAGCGGAATGTCCGGCCGTCGCGCACCTCATCCTTAAGACGCTCAAAGAAGATCACGAACGAGTCCGCGGTGATGCCGATCGCCACGATGAAGCCGGCGACACCGGCCAGGTCCAGGGTGAAGCCGATCCACCGCCCGAGCAACACCAGAACGGCATAGACGATCAGCCCGGACAACGCCAGGGACAGGATCGTCAGTACCCCGAGCGCCCGGTAGTAGAACAGACAGTAGATGAACACCACCGCCAGCCCGAGCGCGCCAGCGAGCAGTCCTGCGCGCAGCGACGCCAGGCCCAGGGTGGCCGATACCGTCTCGGACTCCGAAGGCTGGAAGGACAGCGGCAGGGAACCGTACTTGAGCACATTGGCCAGGTTCTGCGCTTCAGCCTGGGTGAAGCGGCCGACGATGCTGGTCGCTTGACCGGGAGGGATCGCGCCATTGATCACCGGCGCTGACACCACCTCACCGTCGAGCGCAAATGCCGCCTGCTTGCCCACGTTGCTCGCCGTGTACTGCGCCCAGATGTCCTCGCCCTGGTGTTTGAATCTCAGCCGTACCTCGTAGCCTGTGCCGTCCTGATTCGGCCCGGATGACGCACTGGCAACCTGCTCGCCGGACAGGAACGCCGGCCCTAGCAGGTACTTGGCAGTGTGGTGCTGGTCGCAGGTGACCAGCGGCAGGTTCGGGTCGTCGTTGCCACGTAACGGGTTGGGAGCAGCGCAGTTCAGTGCGGCCAGTGCCTGTTGTTGCACCGCCGGGTCCTGACTCTGCAGCCGCGCTCGGGCCTGCCGGATCTGCTCGGCCGCCTGTGGGTCGGCGGAGTCCGCCGGGGCCGTGCCTACCGACGGCGGTGCGCTGGGAGCAGGTGCCGGCGTTGCAGCCGATGGCGGCGGTGCGGGACTAGGCGTCGGCTCGCCCGACGGCGGCGGCTGCGCCAGTTGCGGCGCAACGGGCTGGGGCGGCGTCGGTGTCGATTCGGTGCTGGCGGCCGGCGGTTGCTGTGGCGCTGGAGGTGCCGCTGGTTTGCTGGCGCCCGGTTGCTGACCGCCTGGAACCGGCGCGGGCACTCCGGCTGGCTGCTCCTCGATCACCGGCCGGAAATACAGCCTGGCGGTCTGCCCGAGAGTGCGAGCCTGATCGCCGTTCTCCCCCGGCACCGTAATGATCAGGTTGGTGCCGTCGAGCACCACCTCAGCGCCGCTCACGCCGATACCGTTGACCCGCTGCTCGATGATCTGTCGCGCTTGGTCGAGGGACTCCCGTGACGGTGGTCGACCATCGACCGTCCGCGCGGTCAGCGTCACCCGGGTGCCGCCTTGCAGATCAATACCCAGCTTGGGAGTCGCGTCCCCGCCGCCGGTGAAGAAGACCAGCGAGTAAAGGACGGCAACGATCCCAGCGAAGATCGCCAGATTGCGCCACGGGCGAAAGCGCCCGGCCGGTGGTGCCACGGTAGGTGGTTCTCCTCAATCAACGGCTCAGTGTCGTTTACGTCTCGATGTCCGGCGACCGGCCACAGTCTTCACTGTTCCAGCGCCCTGATCAGACGCGAGCACCGGGATCGGATGCGGGAGCGTACCGCCTCGCACAAGTCAGTCAGGAGTTGTCAGCGCGCGTGCTGCCCTCGATGGGCGCAGCCAGCGGCGCGCTGCCCGGGTCCGCTGTATTGATCTTTTCTCGGATGGCGGCGCGCAACCATGTGGTACGGACTCCCGGGGCGATCTCCAACTCGATCGTGGTGTCGTCCGCACTGCCCACGACGGTTGCGTGCACACCGGAGGTGGTCACCACCCGGTCGCCGTTGACCAGCGACTTCTGTAACCGCTGGGCGTCAGCTATCGCTCGCTTCTGCCGACGGGTGTTCAGGATCAGCAGCACGGCGAGCGCGGCGATGAGCAGCAGCGGTAGGAACTGGGCGTTCATGGTTCTCCGATCACCATCAGCCTTGCGCTACTGAGTGTGCCAGGTCGCGCTTCGGTCCGGTCTGCAGCGTCTATGGGTACGGTGGTGGCGATCCTTCACAACGCCTCCTCCGCGGCCGCACGCTGGACACGGTGCTAGACCAGATGGCCCAGTGGGCACGGCTATTTGGTGCAATCAGCCGGTTCGTCGTCGCCTGCCGCGGACCTGTGGGCGCTGCGACCAAACCAGGTCTCTCAGGTTCCCGAGTGAGGCAGACCGATTCCCTAGGGTTCCGCCAGCAGCCCCGACGACTTTTGCCTCCAGGGATCGCCCCAGAAGATCGTCGCCCAGAAGATCGTCACAGTGGATCCGCCCAGCCCCGTACACGGCGCCCAAGAAAGGACGGACGCGTGCCGTCGCACCGATACTCAAGGCCTCGATACCGACCCAGCGCACACGCCCTGGACACTCGCACGTTAGCTCCCCATACCCTGGTATCCAACGGTGCTGCCGCTGGTGCGACGTTCGGGTTCGCGGGGGCGTCGACCGCGACGCTGACCCGCTCCGTGGCCCCCTCGGTAGCCGAGCCGGGCTCAGCGGTCCAGCGGGACGCTGGGTTCGCCGACACTCTGTTGCGCCGTATCGAGGCCGATGAGCAAGCCTTTGTGCTGCAGTATGTTCAGCCGGGCCTGGTAGGACTCATCGACGGAACGCTGTCGACGCTGGCGCCCATCTTCGCTGTGGCGTTGTTGTCGAGTTCACACGCTGCCCTGCTGGTCGGGCTGGCCACCGCACTCGGAGCCGGCATCAGCATGGGTCTGTCCGAAGCGCTCTCCGACGACGGTGCCCAGACCGGTCGAGGCTCATCCACTACCCGAGGCGCGGTCACCGGTGTGATGACTACCGTGGGCGGGGTCTTTCACGCACTACCGTTCTTGATCTCCGACCGGACCACCGCCCTGGTGTGCGCGGCCATCGTGGTCGCCATCGAGCTTGGTGTGATCGCGCTCATCCGCAAGCGCTACCTCGAAGTCTCGCTTCGCTGCTCGCTCATCCAAGTTGTTTTCGGCGGCGTTCTTATCGTCGGCGTCGGGTTATGGCTGGGCGCACTCTGACATTCACTCGTCGAACAGCGTCGGTGTGGGCTCTGCGAGAGCGTCGGCGGGTGGATCGAGCTGCAGGTGCCGCCACGCGGCTGCGGTGGCCACCCGGCCCCGCGGCGTCCGTGCGAGCATCCCTGCTCGGACCAGGAAAGGCTCGCAAACCTCCTCGACGGTCGCCGGCTCCTCCCCCACTGCGACGGCGATAGTCGACACCCCGACCGGACCCCCGCCAAAGGTACGCACCAACGCGGTGAGCACGGCGCGGTCCAGCCGGTCCAGCCCGAGTTGATCGACGTCGTAGACGGCCAGCCCGGCGCGAGCCACCTCGAGGGTGATCGCACCATCGGCTCGGACCTCGGCGTAGTCCCGAACCCGACGTAGCAGGCGATTGGCGATCCGAGGCGTGCCCCGGGAGCGGCCAGCGATCTCAGCCCCACCGTCGGGGCGCAGGTCCACGCCGAGGATGCCCGCCGAGCGGCGCAACACCAACTCAAGCTCGGGCGGCTCGTAGAACTCCATGTGCGCGGTGAACCCGAAGCGGTCCCGCAGTGGGCTGGTCAGTGCACCGGATCGGGTGGTGGCGCCGACCAGAGTGAATGGTGCGATCTCCAGCGGGATGGAGGTGGCACCAGGTCCCTTTCCGACCATCACGTCGACCCGGAAGTCCTCCATCGCGAGGTAGAGCATCTCCTCGGCAGGTCGAGCCACCCGGTGGATCTCGTCGATGAACAGCACGTCGCCCTGGACCAGGTTGGACAAGATCGCGGCGAGGTCCCCGGCGCGCTCCAGCGCAGGTCCGGAGGTAACCCGGATCGCCGCGCCGAGCTCCGCGGCGATGATCATCGCAAGGCTCGTCTTGCCCAACCCCGGCGGTCCCGATAGCAGCACGTGGTCCGGTGCGGCGCCCCGCCGCCGCGCGCCCTCCAGCACCAGCTCCAGTTGCTCGCGTACCCGGGCCTGCCCGATGAACTCCAGCAGCCGGCGTGGCCGCAGAGTGGTCTCCAACTCGACGTCAGCCGGGTCCGCCACTGCCGACACCGGCCGCGGAGCGGTCACCGGTTTCGTCCCAGCCGGGTCAGTACACTGCGCAACACCTCGGAGGTGTCCGCGGGCTCGGAGTCGGCTTCGGCCAGCACAGCATCCACCGCTAGCTCAGCCTGCCGGGCCGCGAACCCGAGTCCGATCAGCGCCTCCGTCACCTGGGTCCGCACCGCGCCGCCGCTTCCGGTCGCGGATCCCGACGCAGCGGGTGCGAGCACGCCAACCCTGTCTCGCAGCTCCACGACCAGGCGCTCTGCACCTTTGCGCCCGATGCCCGGCACCCGGGTAAGCACCGCAAGATTGCCCTGCGCGAGCGCCGTGCGCAACGTGTCCGGCTCGAGAACGGCGAGCATCGCCAGCGCCAGCCGTGGTCCCACCCCGGACACGGTCTGCAACAGCACGAACAACTCCCGGGCCGCCGCATCGATGAAGCCGTACAACGTCAGCGAGTCCTCGCGCACCACCAGCGATGTGGCAAGCCGGGCCTGCTCGCCCCGGCGCAAAGTCGCCAGGGTGGTGGGAACCGCATGCACCGCCAAGCCAACACCGCCGCCGACCTCCACCACGGCATGGTCCAGCTCGACCGACAGCACCTGCCCGCGCACCGAGGAGATCACCGGGCCGCTCCCGCCTGGCGAGCCGCGGCGGCTAGCTTCGCTCGGTGGGCCCTGGCCAGCCGCTCCGACTCGACTCGTGCCTGCGCGAGCCGTTGCGTCATCGGCGCACGCCATAAATGGCAGACCGCCAGCGCCAGGGCATCCGCGGCGTCTGCTGGGCGCGGCTTGGCCGGCAGCCCGAGCAAGCGGGTGATCATGGTTGTGACCTGTTCCTTACCGGCCCGACCAGACCCGGTGACCGCGGCTTTGACCTCGCTGGGGGTGTGGAAGGCGACCGTCAGGCCCCGGCGCGCTGCGATCAACGCCACCACTCCACCGACCTGCGCCGTGCCCATCGCGGTGCGCACGTTGTTCTGGCTG
This sequence comes from Pseudonocardiaceae bacterium, assembly GCA_025924655.1. GTDB lineage: Bacteria > Actinomycetota > Actinomycetes > Mycobacteriales > Pseudonocardiaceae. The sequence continues at coordinate 10,876 of JAICHZ010000082.1, forward strand.
AACACGCGTTCCACCGCGACGACATCCGGACGGTACTCAGCCAGCCAGCGCTCCACGACATCGGCCACCGCGAGCAACCGCGCGCTGAGATCTATCTCCGGTGCGGTACGCACGACGTCGACGGCCACGCAGCTCACCGCTCGGCCGACACCACCGTCAACCACGCCGAGCCCACAGCGAGTAAGCCCCGGATCCACACCCAGCACCCGCACGCGCCCTCCCATGCCGAACGAACACCCGTTCGACAACCCTAACCCCAGCTCCCCTCGTCGCGCCCCCGACACCCCGTCGGCCGGCGTTCAGCGGGCTCAGCGGGGCTATTCGGGTGGTGTTTACCCCGCTGAGCCCGCTGAATGGGGGTCGATTCCTCAGCCCACCTCGGCGAGGACATCGTCGGAGACGTCGAAGTTGGCGTAGACGTTCTGGACGTCGTCGCTGTCCTCTAGCGCGTCGATCAGCTTGAACACCTTGCGGGCGGTGTCGGCGTCCAGCGCGGTACTCGCCGAGGGCAGGAAGCTGGCGTCGGCTGAGTCGTAGTCGATGCCGGCCTGCTGCAACGCGGTGCGCACCGCGATGAGGTCGGTCGCTTCGGACACGACCTCAAAGGACTCGCCCAGGTCATTGACCTCCTCGGCACCGGCATCGAGCACGGCGGCCAGCACGTCATCTTCGGAGATGCCCTTTTGCTGCGGGACGATCACGAGCCCTTTCCGGCTGAAAAGAAATGACACCGACCCAGGATCGGCCATCGTGCCGCCGTTGCGGGTCATCGCGGTGCGGACCTCCGAGGCGGCCCGGTTGCGGTTGTCGGTGAGGCACTCGATGAGCAGTGCAACCCCGCCGGGCCCGTATCCCTCATACATGATCGTTTGGTAGTCAACACCGCCGGCGTCGGCACCGGAGCCGCGTTTGACGGCCCGGTCGATATTGTCGGTGGGCACCGAGGTCCTGCGGGCCTTCTGGATCGCATCGAACAGCGTCGGGTTGCCGTCCGGGTCACCGCCACCGGTGCGCGCCGCCACCTCGATGTTCTTGATCAACTTAGCGAAGAGCTTGCCCCGCTTGGCGTCGACCACGGCCTTCTTGTGCTTGGTGGTCGCCCATTTTGAATGGCCGCTCATAGCTGCCCATGCTCCTCTTCCTCGCGTGCCAGTCTCACCTGCATGCCCTTGCCTTTTTACTTACATCCCACGGGATTTGTGACCATCTCGCAGAAGAGCTGGTGCACCCGCCGGTCGCCGGTCAGCTCAGGATGAAACGCGGTGGCCAGCACGGAACCCTGCCGAATCGCCACGATCCTACCGGCGGCAACACCGGCCGCCGCCACCTCGGGCACCCTGGCCAGCACCTCGACGCCGGAGCCGACCTGCTCGACCCACGGGGCGCGGATGAACACCGCCCGGACCGGGCCTGCAGGTACACCGACGAAGTCGAGATCGGCCTCGAAGGAAGCGACCTGACGACCGAACGCGTTGCGGCGCACCACCGCGTCCAGTACCGCGAGTTGCCGCTGGTCAGGCCTACCGTCGAGAATCTCCCGGGAGAGCAGGATCATCCCCGCGCACGACCCGTAGGCCGGCATCCCCTCGGCGAGCCGGACCCGCAGCGGTTCGATCAGGTCGAAGGCGACCAGCAGCCGGCTCATCGTGGTGGACTCGCCGCCAGGCAGGACCAGTGCATCCACCTCAGCGAGCTCCTCGGCGCGCCGGACCAGCACGCTGTCCAACCCGCACTCCCGCACCGCCCGCAGATGCTCACGCACATCGCCCTGCAACCCCAGCACGCCCACAACCGTCACAGCACCAGGCTAGACCGCCATTCGGAGCCGAATCGCGGCGTGCGGACCCAGCGGAATCGCCATTCGGAATCGAATCGCGGTCTTGCGGAGCGCCTGGGTTCAGGGTTGCAGGAACCAGGGGCTGGTGTAGGCGATGGCGTGGTTGTCGGCGGGGTGGTTGAGCGGGGC
>JAICHZ010000083.1 GCA_025924655.1 Pseudonocardiaceae bacterium
CGCGCGGCCATGCTCGAAGCCCGCGGATTCGTGCAGCCGGGGCAACGTGACGAGGAACTGGTGGTAATCGGAGCCCGGCGTGCCAGCTGAACCGGTCCGGCGTCAGGTTACCGTCACCGAAGAAGGACCCGTGCTGGTGCACGGACCTATCGAGGTCACCCTCGACGATGGCCAGCGGCTGACCTCCGACCGGGCGGCCACCGCGCTGTGCACATGCCACCTCAGCCGCCGCTACCCGTTCTGCGACACTAGCCACCGGCGACGGTCAGGCAACCGACCCGCCGCACGAAGCTTCGTACCGATACCTCAAGGCGACCGGATGCGGAGTACCGGCACACCGCAGCCGCTGACGAAGTCCGCCCTTCCGCAAGCCCGCGGCCCGCTGTCCACCGCCGTGCTCGCCACCCTGCGCGGCGGCACTGCGGCGCCGTATACCCCCGAGATCGGTTCAGCCGACATCGAACAAACCGACCCGTACGGCGACGACCTGCAGCTGGCGCTGCACTGCTGCTATGAGTTGCACTACCGCGGTTTCGCCGGGGTCTCCGACGATCTGGAGTGGGATCCGAGGTTATTAGAACTGCGCCGGCAAATTGAACGGTTGTTCCTCGTCGCGCTGCGGGCCGACGTTCCGGGCGGGACCGACGTTGCCGCCGAGATCGACACACTGCTGGTTGAGCCGCTGGACGCCGGTGGCGTCTCTCACCATTTGCGCCAAGCCGGCCAACTCTGGCAGCTGCGCGAGTACGTCGCGCACCGCTCGCTATACAACCTTAAAGAGGCTGATCCGCACGCGTGGGTCATTCCCCGGTTGGCGGGGCCGGCCAAGGCCTCACTAGTTACCGTCGAATATGACGAATATGGCTCGGGCAACCCAGACCGCATGCACGCCCGGCTGTTCGCCGAGATGATGACCGAGCTAGGGCTCAGCCCCGATTACGGCGCCTACCTCGATGCTGCACCAGCGGCCACCCTGGCGGAGGTCAACTTCATCTCACTGTGCGGATTGCACCGCCAGCTGCACGGAGCGCTGATCGGCCAGTTGGTTACTGCAGAGGCGACCTCATCGCCCGCTTCAGACCGCATGGTCCAAGCCATGCGCCGGTTGGGTTGCACAGCCGCGGCGATCGAGTTCTTCGCCGAGCACATCGAGGCCGATGCGGTGCACGAGCAACTCGTCAGGCGCGGCGTGATCGCGCCACTGCTTGCGGCCGAACCTGAACTGGCCGGCGACGTAGTGTTCGGCATCCAAGCCAGCACCCTGCTGGCCGACCGGTTCTCCGACCTACTCCTGAGTCGATGGGCCGCAGGGCAGACGACGTTGCGCACTCCGCTCTAGAGTGAAGATCAAGACAGCAGCCGTGCCAGTGCGTCGCGGGGGGGGTTCGGCCAGCTCTGATCCCGCGGTCCAGCTCCACCGCTGAGGTCAGATATTTCGTTGCCAACGGTAGCCATCGCGCCCATAATAATCGGACCTTATAAGGATTTTCGATGCAGGCGAGGTGACTCTTAGCGATCAGGGCGCTACTGCATTCTTCATAAGATATTCCAAAGGAGCTGCGTTATGCATTCCCGCTACATTCGTCGCTATGTGGGACCGATCCTAGCCGCCTGTGCGACCCTCACGTTTCTCGCCGGCTGCGGCAACGACCAAACGAACAAGAGCGGCACATTTTTCGGCCCGTCCCAGAGCATCGGAGACGGTGCGGCCAAAACCTACGTAACGGTTGACAATGCCGGTAAGCCGAGCGAGGTCGGCATTCGAATGTCGGCGGCATCGCTGAACGGACTCCCGGCGGAAGACGCCGTTCCTCCCCGGATGTTGATTCTCGCGTTGCCAGCTCAGGCCTCAGCGACGGCCTTCGATCATGTTATGCTCAATTGGAATAGTCACGGGCATGAACCGGCGGAGCTATTCGGCAAACCGCACTTTGACATGCACTTCTATATGATCGACCCGGCATCGGTGGAAAAAATCAATCCGAGCAGTCCACAGGCCGCGAATCTGCCTGCTCCCAAATACATTCCGCTGGATTACGTCACACCTCCTGGCACACCCGCCGAGAATACGGTGCCCGCCATGGGACTGCACTGGCTTGACCGGACGGACGGGTTCGAGCCGGGCAAGTATGACTTCAAGCAGACCGTTATCGACGGGTCGTGGGACGGCAAGTACATTTTTATTGAACCGATGATGACGCGCGCCTGGATGCTGACGAAGCAGACCGTTCACGAGAACATCAAGCAGCCGCAGGCCTACCAGCGCAACGGCTACTTCCCGACAACATACAACGTCCGTTACGACGACCAGACGAAGGAGTACTTGATCTCGCTGGGCGGAATGGTAATGCGCCAGGCATCATGAGCATATGATCAGCGCGAGTAGGGTACGCTTTCCCGGTAGTAGCCGAATCGGACGGCGCGGGGACAAGGTGGTGCGTGGCGGTGTCGACAAGGCAGGTCGTCGGAGCCTACGGTGAAGGATCACGGAAGATGCTCCTGGCTTCGTAGCTGAGATGGTGGGAAACGACGGCGCGGTTGTGCTCGGCCGAGGGTCGTTACATGACATCGGCCGGGTCGAGCGCGACCGTCCTGCTACTGGGCCGAGGATTGCTGGCGCTCACTGCCTGCATCAGAGTCATGGCCCCTGAAGTGGAGAGTAAACGACTCGCATCCGGCAGCGTGTTTATCGGCCGGGAGTGGGAGCTCGCACAGCTTCGTGTTGCGCTGGATGAAGCGCAGGCGGGTCGGGGACAGCTCTTCGTGGTGAGCGGAGAAGCCGGCATCGGGAAAACGCGTCTCGTGGGGAAGCTTGCAGATCGCGCTGACAACGAGAAGGTTCGGGTGCTGTGGGGGCGATGCTGGGAAGGCGAGGAGACTCCGGCGTTCTGGCCGTGGATCCAGATCTTCCGCGCTATGATGTCCGACTTGGGTCCGAACGCTCTAGCAAGGAGCATGGGTCGGTCTCCTTTTGATCCGACTCAGATTATCCAGGAGCTCCAGAGATTTCTCGCTTCTGATGCCGACGCCTCGCCGTACCCCCCGTCGGATCAGGCACGCTTTCGTCTGTTTGATGCTGCAACTACTCTGATCAGGACGTCTACATCGAATGGCCCTGTCGTCCTCATCTTGGAGGATCTGCATGAGGCCGACCGGTCCTCGTTGCTGCTGCTTGAGTTCCTAGCACGCCAGATCTACGACATCGCGGTGCTTGTGCTCGCCACCTACCGCGAGCCGGAGGCCGATCTCAAAGATGCGGTTCGGGACACCGTCGGAACCATAGTCGGCAACGGGCACCGTATTGCTCTGGCCGGGCTTCAACGGAATGAAATCGACGAATTCCTGAGTCAGGGCTTTGAAATTTTCCTTACCGAAGAATCACTTTCTTCCGTGCATGAGGGCACCGGGGGAAATCCCTTCTTTCTTGATGAACTAGCGCGCAGATTCGTGGCGGAGCGGCAATTTCGGACGATCTCAGGCGGCTTGGAGGTGCCCGAAGGCCTGAAAGTTCCCATTCGCAGCCGTCTCGCTCTCCTATCACCTGAGGCTCAAGCGGTGGTGGCTCTCGCGTCGATTATCGGCCGCGAGTTCTCGTTCGAGCTTCTGCTTGCCGCCAGCGGGCTGGACCGCGACACGCTACTCACCACGCTCGGCAGGCTAGCTACTCTGCGATTCGTGGATCCAGCTGGTTTCGGTCTGGGTCCCTACCGATTCGTTCACGCACTCGTCCGTGAAACCATTTACCAGGACCTCCCGGCTGAGCAGCGGTGGCGCCTGCACCACCGCGTTGGTCAGGCAATCGAGACGCTCTATGGATCCGACTTAGATAAATACCTCGATCACCTCGCCCATCATTTCTCGGAGGCAGCGGCTTTAGGAGAGGTCGACCGGGCAATCAAGTACTCGCAACAGGCGGGGCAGCGAGCGACGCGTCAGTTCGGGTACGACGAGGCCATCGGTCATTACCGGCGGGCGCTCGAACTAGCGCGATGCGCTACCCACATACCTGGGACGCGGTTCGACTTGCTGCTCGCCCTGGGCGATGCTCAGTGGTGCGCAGGGCACATCGCCGACGCGAGTGCGACGTTTCAGTCCGCAGCCTTACTCGCTCGGCAGTTTGAGGATCCTCATCGGCTGGCTGAGGCAGCGCTGCGGGTGGGCGAAGTCGGGTACGGAGGGGCATACGTGCAGGCCTGGTCCTTCGACCCGACCAAAGTAAAGCTCCTTGATGAGGCTCTGGCGGCACTCGGTGAACAGGAGACGCTCCTCAAGGTGCGCGTGATGGCCCGGCTCTCCACCGCCCTGTATTTCTCGCCGTTTGACTCGGTGTCCCGCAGGGACACGTTGAGCCGAGGCGCGGTGGAGCTAGCCCGCCGATTCGGAGACGGCTCGACACTCGCCTATGCCCTCAACGCCCGTCATCTGGCGGTATGGGGTCCCGACAACATCGAGGAGCGCCTCGCGCTTGCCTCCGAGATTGTCGAGCTGACCCGGCAATCCGTTGACGTCACCTTGGAGCTCACCGGACACGTTTGGCGTCTTGCAGACCTACTCGAGACAGGTGACGGCCAGGGCACCGACCGCGAGATCGACTCGTACGAGGCGCTGGCCGGACGCGTCGGATACCCGCACTTCGTGGCCTACGCATTGATGTTCCGGGGCATTCAAGCGATGCTGCGAGGCCAGTTCGCCGATGCCGAGACCTTCGCCCAGCGTTCGCTTGCGCTGGGAGACAAGGTCGGGGACGTGAACGTTCGGCTCTCCCATTATGTCCAGATGGCAGCGCTCCGGGCCCTGCAGGGAAGAGCGCAAGACACGGCCGCATATCTCGAGCTCGTGGCAGGCTGGGTTCCATACGAGATCGACAAGATGCACGTGTGTTTTCTCTGCCTGGCAGGAGACCGCAGGGGCACCGAACAAGCTCTCGCCGCGATCTGGCGTGGGCGCCACGGGGTTCCACCGGCGTTCTGGCTGAGCACTACCATGGGGATGGCGTTGCTGGCAACGAACGCGGGCCCCTCCCATGAGGCAGTGGACATCTACGATCTGCTTCGTCCGTACGAGAGTCGCTGGGTGTTGGCCGGGCGTGACGCCGTCGCCCCGCTGGGGCCCGTGGCTTACTATTTGGGGCTGCTGGCCGCGAGCCTGTCCCGATTCGGCGCCGCTGCCGGACACTTCGAGGTCGCCCTCGAGGCCGCGGAGCGGATTGGTTCTCGCCCTTACCTCGCGCTGACTCAGGGAGCGTACGGCGCCATGCTCGCTCGCCGGGACTCGAGCTTGGATCGTCGGCGAGCGACCCAGCTGCTCGCGGACGCGCTGAAGGCTGCCGGGGAACTGGGCATGAAACAGCTCTGCAGTGAGGTGGTCGCTGCCCAAGCTGGCTTGCCCACGGGCTTAGACATGGAGCAGTCGCAGCCCGACGCGTTCGCCGAGGATTCTCCTGTCGCCGCCGTCTTTCGCAGCGAGGGTGAGTACTGGACCATCGGCTTCGAGCGCATGGTCGTCCGCATCAAGGATGCCAAGGGTTTGCGCTATCTGTGGAGGTTGCTGGCCGCGCCCGGCCGCGAGTTTCACGTTCTTGACCTCGCAGCGGGAACCACAACGTTGCCCCGCCCAACCCCCGACCGGGAGCTCGAGGAATACCCGGTGGCCGGAGCGTATGGGGAGAAGCTCCTTGATCCGGCGGCAAAGGCGGCTTATCGGGCCAGGATCGAGGAACTCCGCCACGATGTCGAGGAAGCCGAGGAACACAATGATCTGGAGCGGGCCGCTCGGGCACGGACTGAGATGGACTTCATCGTCGCAGAGCTCGCCCGCGCGGTGGGCCTGGGCGGACGGGACCGGAGGACCGCCGCACCGGCGGAGCGGGCGCGCTCGGCCGTCAGTAAGTCGCTCCGTGCTTGCCTGAAGCGGATCGAGAAGGCCCATCCAGCGCTGGGGACACATCTGACGACGACGGTCAGGACCGGTTACTTCTGTTCGTACAACCCCGAGGTGCCCATCGACTGGAGGACCTGACAGGGCCGGCCGCTCGGCTCCAAGTGTCACACCTTCCTTCACGGATGTGACCTAGTTTTTCCCGGGATGTGACGTACTTCTTCCCGCCTACTCATCCAGAGGCTTCCGATCGTCGGCTGGCCGTATGGAAGGAGCAGAGATGGGGAAGGCAGCGGATGTACTGCGCGCGGAGTTGGCGGCAGCAAGTGCGCAGGACGTCAAGGCACTTGAGGCGTTCTGGAGCGCCGATTGCCAGAAGTGGGTTCCCGGAGCATACCTGCAAGGGGCGGACCAGGTTGTGGCGTGGGACCAAGCTCTTTGGGAGGCGTTCCCTGACTTCCAAGTCATCCCGACGCGGACCATTGAGGAGGGTTCGGCCGTTGGCTTCCACGGCCGGGTCACCGGAACGCATCAGGGGACGCTCCGGACGCCCAACGGAGACATCCCCCCGACGGGGCGGCGCGTGGACTTCACGATTGGAGGGGACTGCGAAATTCAAGGCAGCCAAGTCGTCTCGATGCGATTGCACTTCGATCGGCTGGAGATTCTCGAGCAGCTAGGCGTGGCACCCGTATCAGCCCCCACCGCGTAGCCAGGCGAGTAAACCGCTCCATAAGGAGGCATCTGGCCCTGCGCGTCGAAACACGCCCTCCGCAAGATTCCGAGAAGCGTGTGATCTGCCAGGCGTCGATCTAATCAACACACCGCGGTCTGTTTCGGTGACCGCACGGTGGCCGAAAACAACTCGCCCAGCCGGCCACCCAGGTCGACGGACCCCGCGCCGGGGCTGCGGCCGCGCGCGCCGCCGCCCTGGCCGCCGACCTGCGTACCCGCTGCCCTCGATGTGAGTAGCCAACTACTCACCTCACCGCGCTGCGCCGCGACCACACTGGGCCTAGGTGAGCGAGCACAAACCAGCAGGAGGACACCATGATGGCAACACAGGAAGTGAGCACGTTCCCCTGGATGGTGGCCATCGCAGCTCGGCTCAATGTAGCTGAGTGAGCGTATTGGGCAACATATTCCAATCCATCGTCAAACCATCCGCCCATGACCAACGTTGACTTCACCAAGGGGCCGCGATTCCGATGACGACCGCCACCATTGCTTACGTTCCTGCCGATACCACGGCCAGCGTGGCTGACCTGTTGCTAGGAATCCACGACGGGGATCCGGCGTCCTGGGATGAGATTCTGCGCCGGTACGGCAATCTCGTATCTGCGACGGTGCGGGCTTTTCGGCTGCAGGAGGCCGACGCAGTCGACGCGACGCAGATGACCTGGCTGCGGCTGGCCGAAAACGCTCACCGGGTGCAGTTCCCCGAGCGGCTGGCCGGGTGGCTGGCCACCACCGCGCGCCGCGAATGCCTGCACATCCTGCGCCAGCGCAAGCTTGGGCCGATCTTCACTGACCTGGCACCAGAACCTGCCTCCGCCCCATCGACGGATCCCGAACAGCGCGCCATCGACGCTAACACCAGACAGACGTTACGCAAGCTCATCGACGAGTTGCCACCGCTCCGGCGAACCTTGATAAGGATGCTGTTCACCGACAATCCCTGCTCGTACAACGAGGTCGCCCGCATCGCCGGTATCCCGCTCGGTGGGATCGGACCCACTCGGAGGCGGGCCTTACGACAGCTCCGGGACAAGCTGGACGCAGCTCCCCGCTAGCGCCTAGCCGCAGGACAGCGCTCACCATCCCGTTGCCTACGCGCGGAACCTTACGGCCCGGCCTGTAAAGTTCGTGCTTTAGCCTTGCTGGGTTGCGCACTTGCCGTCATCGTGACGAGCATGAGTACGTCGATGCTGCCAGCAGAGGGCGAGCACCTCACGACGGGATGGGAGCCGGACCTCGCGACCGGCGACACCCTCGTTCGGCAGGCCGTGCTGGTGCATGCTTCCTGGCCAGTGCGGGTCGCCCGCGGCGCGGGACGGCCGTGGCGATCCGGGCCGCTATGGGCCGGAGGCTGGATCGGTGATCGTGGAGCACTCACCAACCCGGTTGTCCTGGTCCAGCCTTTGACCCACCCCGAAGAAACGCTGCGGGACATCGGTGCCCTATTTTCACCACAGGCTCCATATCTGCTGATCAGTGCGTGGCCCACACCGGATCTGCGACCTCACGGACTCGCCTTGATCGGGCACCCGCCGCTGATGGTGCGCTTTCCCAGCCCGCGGCCGGACTCGCTCCATTCGGAGGCTGACGTGCGGGAAGTGAAGGACTTCGACGAGCTGATGGTGGCCGAACGGGTGCTCGTCGAGGGTTATCCCATGCTGGAGTTGGAGCCTCTCAAGCCGGGTAACCTGCTGGGCCCGACGCTGCTGCAGCCGGATACTCGAGTTTGGCTCGCGTGGTTGGACGGGCAACCGGCAGCGGTAGCGGCGGCGCACCATCACGCCGGGGTCACGCTCGTCGAGTACGTTGCAACATTGCCGGCGGCGCGGGGCCGCGGTGCGGGTGCCGCGGTGACTTGGGCCGCCACCCTCGCCGACCCAGCCGCGCCGGCGGTGCTGATCGCCAGCGACGACGGGCGACCCGTATACGAACGACTGGGCTATGTCGCCGTAGAACGGTGGACCGTCTGGCTGCGCCCGGAACGGTAGGCGTTAGGCGTCTCCACAGAGAGCACAGCGGCTCGTCCGGCGGCCCACGGACGACGACTACAACAAGGCCCATCTGGTGTGGAGCGGCATGGCGGGCCAGCGCCAAGCGCTCATAGCACGGTGCGCCGACGTCGCGGACGTGATCACCACCACGGGTGCTCAGGCCGCCGGCCGTGTCGTACCGGTCGAGGCTAGCCGCAGGATGGTCGTGTCGGGCCGGTGGGTGTTGAAGGCGTAGATGCCGGCTGCGTGACTGAGGCATCGCGTGGTGTCGGCGGCGAGGGCCTCAGCCGCCTGTAGGTGCGGTGTGACAGTGCCCCAGTCCGCCCAGCGGTCCCGGGCAGCCGCGGTGAGCTCGCCGAGGGAGTGGGCGATCCGCGCCAGGTCCTCGACCAGTGTCAGGATGTCCTCATCGGAAGCGGTCATCGGCAAGGCAGTCGCGGTGGCCAGCGCCACTGCTGCAGCTTCAACTGGCGTATTGCTCGTCGGCTCCATGACATCTCGCCATCCGTAGTTCAGCTCAGGCCGTGCACCACAATAGAGTGGGCCTTCGGGTTCCCTGATACACCCCTTCACCCGTAATCTAAGATCATTTGTACCTCCAGGTGAGGTGTGTCACGGCAGCGATTGGCGTGCCAGCAAACGTGCTCTCCAGCGCACCAAGGAACCGGGTGACACCGGTGCGTCCCTCGACGAGCACGTCAGGTCTTCCTTCATGACCGTTGGTCAGCTCGCCGACGGTGACAAAAGTAATGGCGAGGGTCGTGCCAGCGAGCTGGCGGGCCAGGGTGGTAGATGCCCGCCGACGGAGGACAGCAGAGGCCACATCGGTGTCAAGGACCACAGTGCTCACGCGATGTCGGCTTGGCGGGTGGCGTAGAGGTCGGCCAGGAAGTCCTGGTACTCCTGCGCGGATTCCCACAGGTCGGGCTGAGCCAGCTCGTCGATGGAGACGATCTATACCCGCGGCAATCAGCCGGATGTTGACGTCGTCGCCGTGGCGCGCCCGCGGACAAGGTCCGCTGCCCGCTCGGCCACCGCGATCGTCGGCGCGTTCGTGTTGCCCCGAGGGACCGTGGGCATGATCGACGCGTCGACCACACGCAGACCCTCGAGACCACGCACCCGCAGCTGCGGGTCGACGACCGCCATATCGTCCGTGCCCATCTTGCAGGTGCCGACCGGATGATAAACCGTCTGCATCCGGGCGCGGACGTGCGCAGTGATGTCCCCATCGGAGTCGGAGGCGGGAGCAAGGTATGGGTCGCTGACCCATACCGAAAGCGGAGCGGTGTTCGCGATCTGCATGGCGAGCCGCACGCCGGCGACCTGGGCCCTCAGGTCCTCCGGATCGTCGTAGTAGTTGTGGATGATCAGCGGCTTGACAGTCGGGTCCGGCGAGACCAGCGCCACCTGGCCACGACTACGCGGCTTGGTGACGTTGGCAGCGACGGTAAAGCCATGTGCCAGTCCTGGTACCAATCCCTCCCTCCTGTATGAACAGCGCGGGCACGAGGTGAAACTGCACATCCGGCGCGTCGAGCCCCTCACACGTGCGCACAAAGCCGCCCGCCTCGGCGGCGTTGGACGTCAGCGGCCCGCGGCCCTGCGTCTGAAACTGCGCCATGTTTTGTTCGTTCAGTGCGCCGAACAGGCTGCCCGCGCGGTGGCTGAGATAGACCACCCCCGACACGGGATGGTCGATGAGGTTTAGCCCGACGCCAGGGACCTCGGCCACCGGGGGGATCTGAAGCGCCGCAAGCTCGTCCGGACGGCCGATGCCGGAGAGCATCAGCAGCTGCGGCGAATTACAGGCGCCGCAGCTGACGATTACCTCGGTTGAGGCGCGGAACTCGATTTGCTCGCCGAGCCGCGCACCCAGAACGCCGACGGCGCGCGTGCCCTCGAACAGCAACTTCAGGACCTGGACATGCGTCTCGACATGCAGGTTCGGCCGGCTCATCACAGGACGTAGGTATGCGGCCGCTGTGCTCGCCCGCACGCCGTTGCGTTGAGTGACCTGGTACCACCCCACGCCATCCTGCTCGCCGCCGTTGAAGTCGTCATTGGGCGCCAGCCCACAAGCGATCGCAGCATCGATGAACGCCTGGGCGATCGTATTGCGTGAGCGGCCATCGGACACAGGCAACGGCCCACCGACGCCGTGGAGCTCGCTCTGGCCGCGCTCGTTGTCCTCGGCGCGCTTGAAGTAGGGCAGCATCTCGTCCCACCCCCAGCCAGAGCAGCCGAGGTCGCGCCACTGGTCGTAGTCGAGGGGATTACCGCGTATGTAGATCATCGCGTTGAGCGACGACGAGCCGCCCAGCACCTTCCCGCGGGGCAGGAAGATCCGGCGGTTGTTGCAGTGCGGCTCATAGCCACTGGAGTGGTCCCAGTCTTGGTCGCTGCGAAACAGCGCCGTCCAGGCGACGGGCATGTGGATGAGGGGGTTGGTATCCGGCCCACCGGCCTCGACGAGCAGGACGTTCACGTTGGGATCCTCGCTCAGCCGGTTGGCGAGCACGCAGCCCGCAGATCCAGCACCCACGATCACGTAGTCATTCATCGCCATCGCCTCCGTCTTGCTGCGGCGCATGTCAACCTCCGGCCGGGTGCTGGCCGGGTGCCCGTCAGCACCCCATCTTGGTGGATGTCGTCCAACGCATCGATGATCGACCAACCTGGTCCGTTCTGCTTTCGTTGGGATAAGACGAGCGTCTAAGTAGAGATCATCGCCGAAAGTACAGTTCGAGTCAGGTAGGTAAGCTTGCGCCGAGTGCGGCTCCTCGATCAACGGAGTTAAACAGCGCAGCCTCTTGCTTAGAGGTCTCGGGTGAACCCGGTGCTCTGGCGACGAAACCCTGATCTCGGTGGCTGGTCGCGCCGAGGAGTCCGATGGCAAGACCGAAGCGGGAGTGCGGACCGTGTCTCTGGATGGCTTCACGATCGCGGCCCTCCGGCGGCATCTGGCCATGCTCCACGTCGAACAGCAGGCCTTCGGCCCCTCCTATGTGGCGTTTGCCGTCACTGCAACAGTGTATCCCCATCTGTGCTCGGCGTGATGGGAGCGCCAAGCGCATTACGGGGTGTGTTGTGACCGACCACGTATTTTCGTGATGGCATACGTATCTTCATGTCACATCAGAGAGACGACTGGCCGAGGGGTTTAACCTGGATAAGTCCCGGGTCGACAAAAGGGGGAGCAATGGGCTTTGCACACTGCCTCGTCGCGATCACTGTCGGTGTGGCAGGTTCGGCGGTATTATTCGCCGGCCCTGCGACCACTGCCGACCCCGCTTCACCGGGTGGGTCAGTGGGTGGCTCACAGCTTTCCGGACCGGGGGTCGACCTTTCAGTTACCATCCCCACCGGCTGGCACCAAGTCCCTGACCAGGTTCATCCCCAACTCCTGCAGATGGTTTATCCCGACAACTGCACGGAGAAACTCAAGTGCACTTCCGCCGTGGCGGGCATGTTGAGCACGCAGGCGTCTAACGCCCAGACCGCGGCGCAGGCCGGTGAGCAGACGATCGCCGGTCAGCCGGGCATCCAGGGCGCTACCGTCACCAGCGAGGGGCCTACGCAGATCGCCGGCCGGAGCGGCTACCAGGTCCGCTTCGCCTTCTCGACCGCGAAGGCTAAGTTCCAAGCCGAGACCGTTGCCGTCGAAACCGGTCCCGCCGCCTCCGGCATGGTTCCGACATCGCTGATCTTCGTGACCGTGTCAGATCTGGCAGGTGCCCCGCCGGCAAGTGTCATCGACCTGATCGTCAGCTCCGCCCAGCTGGCGGCCCGATAGAAATAGCAGCGGTGAAACCGAAAATGGCTAACAAGCCCACCACGACGGAGCGCCGTCGTACGGAATCCGGCAGTGGCCTTGTTCGGCATGACCCAGCACCTGCGTTGACTCGAAATCCGTGAGCACGATGCCGCCGAAGCCATCCGAGTCACGACAGGAACCGAGGCACCGACGATGCCCTTTCCGTTCAACCGCCTCGTCGATGCAGCTGGCTCCCGGCGGATTCGGCTCCACGATGTGAGGCATACGTACTCGACGCTGTCGCA
>JAICHZ010000084.1 GCA_025924655.1 Pseudonocardiaceae bacterium
GCAGGACGCCTTCGTCGAACCCGGACCGCCGGTGTGCCGAACTCCCGGCCGCGATGGTGTCCCAGTCTTCGACAGCGGTGGTGCGTGGCCGCGCCATGGTGTGCCGGATCTGGTCGGCAGCTACCCGCCGGGCGATGGAAAACAACCAGGTGCGGGCTGAAGACCGGCCGGCAAAGCCCGGCAGTGCCCGCAGCGCCCGCAGGTAGGTCTCCTGCGTGAGGTCCTCAGCCTCGTCATGTGCACAAAGGTGGCATACGAAGCGGTATACGTCACGCTGAGTGGCGCGGATGAAGGCGGCCAGCGCCGTACGATCCCCCGCACCAGCCGCAAGAGCGAGCTCGGTGGTCTGCAACTCATCAGATCGGGGGTCACCCATATAGGACAGGCTAACTAAGGCTCGGTCGGAACCCTAGGGATCCTGCGGACGATCAGGCTGGATCGCACCGAACTCGTACTACTCATGAACTCATTTGCCGCCCACGGGGCAACGGACAGCAGACGGCCACGGTCCCGGCAGCAGGGAGTGACTGCCGGAGCCGTGAGCTACGCCCGCTTGACTGGTTAACGGGCGAATCTGCATCGGTCGGAGCGGCGCCGGCGCAGCGAACATACCCCGACGATAATTTATTCCTGCGATGGTGATGTCGATGCGGTCGCTTTCCGCGTTACCGCGGTAAGCCTTTGCAACCCCACCGGCTCAACCTCGGCCTGACGACCCGCGCTTCGCCCTGGCTACTCCACGGCGCCCGGGCTCGGTGCCAGCTTGGCTGACCACTTCTCCTCGATCCGGCCGAACCGCCAGACTGCCAACGCGATCAGCCACGCGGTGACGAACAGAGCGACGATGCCGTAGCCCGCATAGTCCAGCGGGATCGACCCGATCGCCGCGAGGGGCCCGGAGTTGATGCCGGCTTGGTCGTCGATCACGCCGATCAGCTCGATGGTGCCGATGATCAGCGCGACGGCCACCGACAGCGCAGTAATGGTGATGTTATAGAAGACCTTGCGGACCGGTTTGGCGAACGCCCAGCCGTATGCGGCGTTCATGAAGATGCCGTCGGTGGTGTCCATCAGGCACATTCCGCCGGCGAACAGGATCGGCAGGATTAGGATCGCGTAGAAGGGCAGGCTGAACGCCGCCGCTCCGCCGGCCAGCACCAGCAGACCGACCTCGGTTGCGGTATCGAAGCCCAGCCCGAACAGCACGCCGATCGGGTAAATGTGCCAGGGTTTGCGGACCGACTTGGTCAGCCCGCCGAGGATGCGGTTCATGAAACCGCGCTTGTTGAGCTGATCCTCAAGCTCCTGCTCGTTGTAAATGCCGCCGCGCATCTTGGCGAAGACCTTGATGATGCCGATCAGGACGACCAGGTTGAGGATCCCAAGGATCCACAGGAACACCCCGGACACCGAGGCGCCGATGACGCCGGTGACCGAGTGCAGTTCAGAGGAGCCGTTCTCGACCTGCCCGGCGAGGGTCTTGACCCCTACCGAGAGCAGGAAGGCCAGCCCGAAGACGATGGTGGAGTGCCCCAGGGAGAACCAGAAGCCCACCGAGAGCGGCTTGCGTGGGTTGCCGGTCTCCGCGTTGTCGGCCATCAACTTGCGGGTGGTGTTGTCAACCGCGGCGATGTGGTCGGCGTCGAAGGCATGCCGTAGCCCGAAGGTGTAGGCCAGGACGCCGATTCCGACGCCGTAGATACCGGTGGCACCGAGGTTGTAACCCCTCGGGACGACGAACGCGAGCAGCACCCCGAAGCCGATCAAGTGGAGTAGAACGATGAATCCGTACATCCCGCCGATGGCGATCCGGTCCTCCCGGCTGAGGGTCGCCCGGAAGCGGGCGAATCCGGAACCGGAGCCGGGCTGGGGGGCGTTCATAAGCTCCCTCACTTCACCAGGTCACTCTGAGGAACGACCGTCCCAGCCGTTAGAGGGAGGATAGATACACCAATGTGGCATATGCAAGGTAGCTGCGGCAACTTACTGCCATAGCTTTGCGAGAGGACTAACTATCGCCCAAGCACGGCTACACGTTGAGCGCGGCGTGGAGTTCGATGGACACCGCGGGGCCGCGCCTCATGATCGTCAAAACTGAGCAGTAGCTGTGCAACTTTGCACGGTCATACCTCGTTTTCGCCGATCATGGCCACCGTACCCAGGTAACAGGGCACTGGTGGTTCGCCAGCGAGGACGAGCTCGGCCGTTTTGCCTGGCAGTGGAGCCCGGAGTTGCGTGCGAGTCGAGGTCGATTCGGAACCGGCGAGATGCCGTTGCTGCGGTTGTGGGCGGGACTGCGCCGAAGACGTTGGCGCCTCGCCGCGCTGCGGAATCGGCTGGTGCACGTCTACGACGAGATCGATGACACTCGCGTGCACGAACTGCTCGCTGCCGGACTGCCTGACCTGGACGCGTTCGCCACTGCGTTGGCCAGGCTCGTGCGCTGACGTTTCCGACGCGGATCAGCTGCCTCCGTGCGGGGTGACTCCGGTACCACCGCCTGTCCGGCGGTTGCGAGGCAGTAGCGTCAACCGGGTGCACGAGTTATCGATTGCGGAGGCCATTGCCCACAAGGTGCGGGAACGAGCGGCCGGCCGGTTGGTGTCTGCGGTGGCCATCCGGGTCGGTCACTTCCGCCAGGTCGTTCCCGATGCTTTGGAGTTTTCCTGGACCATGGTCACCGACGGCACCGGCTTGGAGGGCTGCAAGCTGGAGATCGAACAGATTCCGGCAACCGTGAGTTGCCGCGACTGTGACAGCACCACCACCCTCGACATCCCTATCCTGGTGTGCGGGTCTTGCGGTGGGTCCAACGTGACGCTGCTGACCGGCGAGGAGTTCCTGATCGTCTCGCTCCAGATACAGGAGGTTTGATCGAATGGGCCGCTTCCACCCTCATTCCGATGGGACGATTCACGACCACGACCACGTGACCGCCCGGGACGTAGGGGACCACAGCGGCTACCCCGAAACAGGCACGGCGCGGATCGAGGTGCTTGAGGACATCCTTTCGGAGAACGACCGGGTGGCCGATGCCAATCAGAAGGACTTCGCCGAGGCAGGCGTGCGGGTCGTCAACATCATGTCCTCGCCGGGCGCAGGCAAGACCACCCTGTTGAAGCGGACCCTCGCTGCCCTCGCGGAGGGAACCCGGATCGGCATTCTGGAAGGCGACATCGCCACCAGCATCGACGCTGATCAGCTTGAGGGATACGGCGCGGCGGTGTCGCTGGTCAACACCAGCGCCGGCTTCGGTGGTGAATGTCACCTGGATGCTGTCATGGTCCGTTCGGGCCTGGCCCGGCTGCCGCTGCCCGAGCTCGACCTGCTGCTGATCGAGAACGTGGGCAACCTGGTGTGCCCAGCCGAGTTCCGGGTCGGTGAGCACGCCAAGGCCATGGTCTACTCCGTCACCGAGGGTGAGGAAAAGCCGCTGAAGTACCCGGTGATGTTCCGAGCCGTCGACGTGGTCGTGATCAACAAGGTCGACCTGTTGCCCTACCTCGACTTCGACCTGGATAAGTTCCTGGCCAACCTGCGGGCCGTCAACCCGCAGGCGACAACGATTCGGGCCAGTGCCCGCACCGGTGAGGGCCTCGAAGAGTGGTGTTCGTGGCTGCTCGGCCAAGCGGCGAGCAACGCCTAAGAGCGCCTCACCAGATTCCTACCCAGTGTGGGGGCTGCCTGCGAGCAGCCAGCTAACACCCAGCGGGGTGTCGCGGACCTCGATCCCGGCAGCGCTGAGCCGATCGCGCAAGGTATCGGCGAGGGTCCATGAACCTTCTTCGCGCGCCTGCTCGCGCAGCTCCAGGAGTGCTTCGACAAACGGCGCGACAATGTCCCGGGGATCCCGCGCACCCACCACGGCGAGCTCGGCCAGTCGCGTCACCATCCGGCGCAGCGTCGCCCGCGGTCGCTCGATGCCGTCCATCTCTTCGGTGTCGGCCGACCAATCGACGATCGCCTGCTCCAACTCAAGGATGGCCGTGACTGCCGCGGTGACGTCACGCTTGCGCAAAGCGGTGTCGAAGACGCACTCCAGGCGGTCAGCCTCCGCGCGCAGTGATGGCGGCGGATCAGCAACCGTGTCGGTGGCGGGCAATTGGGCGGTGGAAAACGCGATCGTTGGCCTGCCACCTGCGGCGATCGCCCGAAGTTCATCGATCGGTACGGTGACACCCGACGGGAATACGGTGCTTATCGCCTGCCTGCGCATCGTGAGCGCGGCCCGACCCAGCACAGTCACGGTATCGGCATCGAGGTCGAATACGGCAGCGGTGTGCTCATCCACACCAAGAACGACCGTATCGGCGTCCAACATCGATTCCAGCGCCCGCAGCCGGCGCTCGCCGAGGTAGCAGAACCGGGTGTCGTGGGTGCCGCCCTCGGCATTGTCGTAGTGCGGGATCACCGCCGCGCGTAGCCCGAGCTGCGCCAGCAGGTCCAGGCCCGGCGCCCAGTACGGAGTGGCGCCAACCTTGTAGATCTCGTATACAGGCACGGTCGCGACTCCCAGAGTCGCCGCCGCCGCGCTGGAGAAGGCCACGCATCCGCCGTTGGTGAGCTTGTCGCCCAAAACATTCCGCAGTCGACTGGGCTCCCATACCTTGAGTGCGTAGGTCGGGCTACCCGGTCCGGAGAAGACATAATTGGCGTCTTTGGCCCGCACCAATGCCCGCTCGCGGCGCAGCGCATCGTCTGCGGTAGGCCATGATGCGACGGCGAGGGGAATCTGAAGGTTCCGAAAATAGCTGATCGTGCGCAGCGAGATCTCATCAGCGTTTTCCTGAAAGCCATAGGGGCTGTCGAGCAGTACCGCATCGACCGGCGCAGCGCCGAGACGCTCGACGAGCAGGCGATGCACCCGCGCCATCGTCGGAGCAGTCTCTCCAGATCCCATAACGGCAAGCAGGCGAGGGCGAGGTGTCACGAAAGGAGATCCCCTTCACCTACCGGGTCAGCTCAGGAGCCGACGAGCTGACCCGCCACATCGGGAGTGTGCGCTACCACAGCGTGCCACAGCCGAGGGTACGAATCGGCCGCCGCTACGACCGCCGGACTGGTGCGAGCCACCAGGGACAGATGGCGTAGGGCATGGGCCAGCACCTGCTCGACCGTGACGGCGGGCGGAGTCGGGGCGGCGGCGTCGGCGGAGCAGACGATTGTGGCGTCAGCCGGAACGGCACGCACGGTGGCTTCGGCCGGGTCCGGGTCGGGCAGGACTGCGTAAGTGAGGATCAGCCCGTTTGCGTTGGGTCGCCAGGACGTCGAATGCACGACTGTTGCGGTAGGGAGGTCGGCGCCGAGGCCGGCGAGTTCGCGCGCCCGAGCATCGGGTCGGCATCCCGGTGGCAGGTCGCCCCGCACGACGCGCCATCTCAGCTGATCATCACGCGAGACAGAAAGCAATAGCACCTCAATCCGAATCGCGTGCACCGGACCCCCTCCACAGCTGCCTCTAAACTGCAATTGCGATACTAGGGCAAAACATGCGCAGTGTCGCTCGTCGGCGGAAAGTACACCTGCACGGATGTCGCGTTACGCTTGCCTTGGCTGGCCACTACGGGAGAGGGGAGCCGGACATCCCACCGCTGACCTGGCAGACTGCTGTGGCGACCTGGACCTCGGCGCCCGTCATCGACGTACTCGCCGCGCTCGCGGTGGTCGGTTACCTGATCGCCGTGGTCCGCCGTTCGCGGACGGCCGAGGAGCGTTGGCCGCCGTGGGCAACAGTGTCCTGGTTGGCCGGTGTGGCGGTGCTGCTGGTTTCGGTGCACAGCAGCATTGAGGCGTATGGGCACGCGTTGCTGTGGGTGCACATGATCCAGCATCTGCTGTTGATCATGGTGGTGCCGATATTGCTGATTTGGGGGCAACCGGTCCGGCTCTGGTTGAACCGCTCCCCGAGAAATCGCCTGGCGCGATTGTTGACCTTCCCCGTGCTGACGGTGGCTTTTTACACCGCGGCACTGGTAGTCACGCATCTCACCGGTTTTCAAGAAGCAATGGCCACCCAGCCGGTGGTGCACCACGGCGAGCAGCTCCTCTACCTGGTCAGCGGTTATCTGTTGTTCTGGCCGTTGGCCGGCTCGGAGGCCAGCCCGTGGCCGGTGCCGCATATCGTCCGATTCGCCGTGCTGGGCTTGGCGATGGGAGCGGACACGCTGGTAGGTGTGGCGCTGATGCTCACCAGCTACCCGCTGGCCCCGAGCACCGCAATGATGCGTCCGGGGTGGGGTCCCTCGCTGCTGGCGGACCAGAACTTGTCCGGGGCGATCATGTGGGTCGGTGGCGACGTTCTGATGATGCTGCTGATGCTCGCCGTCGTCGCCCAATGGAGCGCGACCGGCTCCCGAGCTCGCCTCGGCGACTGGCTGGAATCAGCCCGTCGCCAGGCCCTGGCCGGGGTCGGCTCAACTTCCCGCGGTGAGGACAACATCACCGTCGGGGTCAGTTCCGACGTCGACGACGACGAAGAGGCGCGGCAGGCCTACAACCGCATGCTGGCTGCCTTGCACCGGCGTCCGCCGCCCAGCTAGGACAGCCGTGCGAGTGCTCGTGACCGGTTGGTCGTCATTTCAGGATGGCGAAGCGACCGGGGGAGATGTGCTCAGCATGGAGACGGTGAGGGATTCCCTCGTCGAAGCCGGCATTGCCGTTGATGTCGCGTGGAGTCCGGGACTGCGAGCGGACGGCCTGCGCTTGGAGGGGACCGACCCGAACGCGTATACCCACCTGCTGTTTGTCTGCGGCCCCGCTCATGGCCGGCAGGTCCGGCAGTTACATGAGCGCTTCGCGCACTGCCGCAGGGTCGCTGTAGGAGAGTCTCGATTGTGGTGCCCGACGATCCTGCCGTCACCGGATT
This sequence comes from Pseudonocardiaceae bacterium, assembly GCA_025924655.1. GTDB lineage: Bacteria > Actinomycetota > Actinomycetes > Mycobacteriales > Pseudonocardiaceae. The sequence continues at coordinate 6,866 of JAICHZ010000084.1, forward strand.
CCATGAGATCATCGCGCGCGACGGGGCAGGTATCAGTCCGCACCGTGATCTGGCGGCTGGCCCACGCTGTGCGCAGGTCCCACTGGTCGGAGTGGTACTCGCGCATGCCCAGCACGAGTACGGGAACCAGCAGCGCCACGACGACGTCCATGCCCGGCTAACATCTCGGCTGGCCCTGCAAGACTGCGCCCTGATCCTTTTTGACACTCGCCTCGACGGCCGAGACTGGCGGTTCGCCCGAACTCCGGACCAGTTGGAATCGATCATCAAGCGGCTAGATGTGGTGGTGACCAGCCGCATGCACGGCTTGGTGCTGGCGCTGAAAAACGGAGTACCGGCCCTGGCAGTCGACCCGATCGCCGAGGGCGCCAAAGTCAGCGCGCAAGCCGCAGCATGGGGTTGGCCTGCGGTAATGGGAGCTGACACGCTCACCGAAGCGGACCTAGACCACTGGTGGGGCTGGTGCCGATCCACCCAGGGCCACGCGCACGCGGGTCGCTGCGCGCGGGATGCATCCCGTGGCACCCTCATTGCGCTGTTGCTCAAATCCATTACGGAAATCTGATCTAGAGCGCCTGCTGCTACGACTCCGCGATCCGTGCGCTGTCGCATCAATTCGACATCACCGTGGTGGATGAGGATGTGCCAACCGGTGTGTGGCCACACCGTGCTTTGAGTGCACCACCCCGGTAGTCCTTGTGGTCATCAACGGCGAGGTCCCGCCAATCAGGCACCGAAAGCCCCCACTTGATCGTCAACCGAGCCACTCCCCAAGGATGTCGAATAGTTGCGTCGCCGCCTTTTCGTCGAGCAAGATCACGCACTGGTCGGTGGCGTGCGGATTAAACTCAATCTCACCGTCGCGTTTGGTGGCGACCAAGGGGACGAAGCCCCGCGCGCCGCCGTGCACCGTGCAAGTGGAGTCGATTACTCGGCGATTCGGGTTGGGGCGACCCGGCTTGTCGGCGTTCATCGGCCGGCCCTCGATCTTTGACTCGGGACACTGGATCTGGTGGGCCGACATGGCGTGCCCACCGGCACCCGACGCCTCGCGACCATACGGTGCTTAGCCATGGAATGACCCAGCTTCGCTGGTCTGTGGACTGAAAAGCGCAGGGCCGGGCTCCTGGGGGCGCATCCTCACACCCTCGGGGCTCTTGCCAGCAGAGGAACAAACGTAGCCACCCGAACTCCCGAAGACTAAGCCGCCAATGCGACGTTGCAACAGGAGCGTATGACCACAAGCATAGCCTGGCTAACACATTTCTAGATATTTCGCGAAACTTCATATTTGGATCCACTGCGGGAAATCACTCGACATCGTCAGGCACCTCTGACGCAAGATCATCCATGACTCGGGCGATGATCGCCCGCGCGGACTTACCGTAGCTGGCGACCGCGGCTAGCTCTTCAAATGCGTTGCCGTACAGCTCGATCTCTTGCGGCTGACGGAGATCGAGTGCAGCGGACATGGTCTCCACGAGCACTTTCTCGTTGTCATACATCCAGAAGCCATGCCAGGGCGCGGTGACGTATGGTGTCTCAAAGCCGATAATGCCGAGCCGTACATTGGACAATTGCGACAATGAAACTAACCGATCGAGTTGGCCGAGCATTATTGTTGGTGGGCACAGACGGAGCCGCAGGGCCGCTTCGGCTAGGACGAATCGGAATCGCTTAGCTGGGCGATACAAGATTTCTTGTCTCTGCATGCGCCCCTGTACTGCCGCATTGATGTCGTTCGGCAATTTAAGCCTGCGGATACTTTCAGCGAAGCGCACTCTCGCGTACCCGGCCGTTTGGAGAAAACCCGGGATAACCGTAGCCTCGAATATGCGAAATAGCCGCGTCTTCTCGTCTAGTTCAGCTATTTCGTTTTGCCGAGGCCGAAAGCCGGACCGAAAGATGCGTTGCCAATCGGCGTACTGCACCTCAAGAGTGTGCAAAGAAGTGAGAAGAGCTTCTGTTTCGTTCTCACTGTTTGTGGCGCGTGCCCACGCTCGGATTTCGTCGCCGGTTGGTGTTTGGCGACCGTTCTCTAGCTTGGAAACCTTGGAAGGCGGCCATGACAACGACTCCGCGAGCTGCCTACCGTTGAATCCGGCTTGGAGGCGCAGCTCGCGGAGCCGTTTACCTAGCGCATTGCGTGCTTCCAGGACGTTAGATACGTCCGACGCCCTGCTCTGCGGCAAAGTCGCTCCGTTCGATGGCGTGGCGCCAAGCGGCATCGCGCCAGTAATTATGTTGCACTATTTCGGCCAAGTCTTCGATGACCTCGCCGCCAAGAAAGCGATCGTTCTCGTCGAAATGCATGCGCACCAACTTGCGCGAGTCAAACAGCCAATAATCGTGGTTAGGCAGCCCGATTCTTTGCGCCTGATTCCGGGTCAGATAGCGGATGTCCTCGCCGGCCGCAACCGTAAATTGCGATGCCCACAAACCAAAGCGGCTATAATCGGTAAAAGGTACACTCACCACTCGCGCCCGCGAGTACATGCGTCCCTCAGCCCGTGCGGAACTGACCATGCTTAGCCAACTTTCGGACCAGGCAAGATCATCCGGTTCACCCGCGAGAAATTTTCGTACCGACTCGTTTTCGTGGGGCGCGTTGTAGCGGTCCCTCACCTCCAACCGAAATACTGTGTAGTCAAAGGAGTGGAAGAGTTCCCTAAACTCAGGGCCAGGCGGAATTAGCTGACTCAGTGTCCTTCCTCCTCTATGTAGCGGCGTACGTACAACTTCAGCACTTCTTCTGGAATTTCAATCAAGCCCTCGTGAGCGGGAACAGGGCCAACGTCTGCGAGCACCTGCGGGTCGGTCACCCTCCACCCCTGCGCGATGTAAGTCTTGCGGTCCGTCCTGTCCGTCGCAAATAACGTGGGTGAGCCGTCAATATGCGAGTCAGGGTCTTTGCCGAGGAACCGAGCGTGCATCATACTTCCTGCGTGAAATTTCGCGAACGTTCTATCATCGTGACGTATGGCACTCGACGGGTCAACAGGGAGCGGGGCGCCTAGACGCCCGTGCCGCACGCCCGGCTCCAAGGTCAGGGGTTTGCGCATACTCCTACCCATGGCTGCGCCCTGACAGGCGACCTGCCAGGGTGCAGGCGAGGAGCTACGGGCTGGATGGTGCCTGCCGGATGGCGCTCGGACGCAACAGGCGCTTAACGCTGACGGCTCGCGCCGCAGCGGTGTTTGGCAGCAAAGCTGACAGACTCTCACCGGTCAGCGCGCGGCGCGGGCGAGTTGGGTGACTCGGGCGCGGCTCGGTGGGTGACAGGTTCAGCATCCCGGCGAGGAGTTGCTTTGCCCTATGTTGCGGAACCCTGGGTGACCGCGACATGGCGGGATTCTAGTTCCGCGACGGTATCGAGCATCACCGAATAAACCATCCGCGACACCGACTCGATATCCTGAACGTGCGCCGGCAACCCCGCATCATTACACGTGACGATCGCGTGACGCATTGGTCGAGACAAGTGACCCATCGCCTGCCTCGGATCCACCTGCGTCTCTATCACGCCACCATTGTCGCACCCATCCCTGACAATCTCGGACCTCACAAGAGTCGCCGACGAAAGAATGTCAATGATGTGATGAGCGGTCGGCAAACGGAGTGACACTTTTCTGGTAGCGTGCTGCTGCGCTACGCTACCCAGGTGGGTAAGGATCAGCGCTACAGCATGGCAGCTAGGTGCCCCCACTGTGAGCATCGCGCCATCCTGACCGCGACCGCGGCCAACCGCTTGGTGTCAGCGTCAAAACACCAGCTGGAGTCCTTCCCGTGCCCGGTGAGACACGGCTGGCACCTGCGATACCCGGGGATCGAAAATGGTGGCAAGGCCCCCCGCCGCGGGTGGCGCTGAGCCGTCGACAGGCGGATGCAGCTTGTCGTGATGGGCGTCTCCGGGTGCGGCAAGAGCACCGTGGCCGCGCTGATCGCCAGCCGAACCGGTTGCGCACTCGCCGAGGGGGACGACTTCCACGCCGCGTCGAGCATCGCCAGGATGGCTACCGGGTGCCCGCTCGATGACACGACACGGGCGCCCTGGTTGGCGGCCATCGCGGCGTGGCTCACCGAGCGGGCCGCCGGAGGCGAGTGCGCCGTGGTGAGCTGCTCCGCGCTGACCCGGGCCTACCGCGATGTCCTGCGCGGCGCGGGTCCGGATGTCCGGATGGTGCACCTGGCGGGTCCATATGAACTGGTCGCACAACGGCTGGCCGCCCGCCGTGGTCATTTCATGCCGCCGCAGCTGCTGACATCCCAGTACGCCGTGCTAGAACCGCTCGGCCCCGACGAGCCCGGCATCACCCTCAACCTGGACGCGCCCCCGGACAACCTCGCCGACGAGATCCTCCGAACCTTCGGCTTGCGACCGCATTGCGCGGGCTGAGCGGGGTTATTCGGCGTGGCAAACCCCGCTAAGCCTGCTGAATGCGGGCGGAGCTGATGGAATGTAACCGGGTGGTAAGGGTGGGGGGACGGTTCGTGGGGCAAGATGTCCGGCAGCGTCTGATGCGAGGGGAGGTCGCCGTCGTGCCGCTTGTCGATGCCTTACTGCGCTCGCGCGATGTCGAGGGCTCGCGGGGTGAAATCGGGGTGCGGCGCTGACCGCTCCGCGCGCGACGCTGCTGGTGCTGGCCAAGGCGCCGGTACCGGGCAGGGTCAAGACCCGGCTATGCCCGCCTGCCAGCCCGGCTCAAGCCGCCCAGATCGCTGCGGCGGCCTTTTTGGAAACCGTGGACGCAGTGCTCGCGGTGCCCGACGTCACACCCGTGGTAGCGCTGACAGGTGACCTCGCCCAGGCGATCGACGCCGAGGCACTGATCGAACGGCTGCGGGCCACGACGGTGCTACCGCAACGTGGTACGACGTTGGGGCAACGAATCGCCGCCGCATACGCCGATACCGCTGCCGCAGTCGGTGACCGACCGGTGTTGCAGATCGGGATGGACACCCCACAGGTCGACGCAAAGCTGCTCAGCCACTGCCTGGACCAGCTCGACGGCGACGGCGTGGACGCCGCGCTCGGCATGGCCACCGACGGTGGCTGGTGGGTTCTCGGCGTGCGACGACCCGAGCTGGCCGCTCTGATCGCTGATATTCCGACGTCGCTGCCCGATACCGGGCAGCGGACCCTCGCCGCGCTCCGTGCCTCCGGATGTCGATTGGCTGAACTGCCGGAACTGTCCGATGTGGACACCTGGCAGGACGCGGTCGCGGTGGCCGCCGAGGTTCCTGACGGTCGCTTCGCCGCAGCGGTCGCCGCCGCCGCGACTGCCCTGGAGTGCCGCCGGTGATCGCCGAACACACGTCAGTCTTCGATCCGGCGTTGGCCGGGAGAGCCGCCCAGCTCGTCGGCGACGACGGGCGGATCCTTCCGGTGGCCCCGCAGCGCTGGCTGGCGCCGGCTGACGACGAGGATGTCTGGTTGTTGAACCGCTGCACCGGGCCGACGGTCGACGTGGGCTGCGGTCCGGGCCGGCTGGTGGCCGAGCTCGCCGGCCGAGGTGTCCCGGCGCTGGGGGTGGACTGCTCGCCACTGGCAGTCCGGCAATGCCACTCCCGTGGCGCCGCGGTGCTGCACCGCGATGTCTTCGCCACGCTGCCCGGCGAGGGACGGTGGCACCACGTGTTGCTAGCAGATGGCAACATCGGGATCGGCGGGGATCCGCTGCGCCTGCTGCGCCGCTGCGCCGCCCTGCTCAGACCCGGCGGCACCATGCTGGTCGAGGCTGGACAGCCCGGAGCTGGGCTGTGGCGCGGC
>JAICHZ010000085.1 GCA_025924655.1 Pseudonocardiaceae bacterium
AGAAGAGGCGTCAGGCTTTCCGGTGCGCGTTGATCCCCGCTCGCCGACCGAACGCAGCCCACACCCGCAGGTGGACTGTTACCTGGTCGCCCCGGCCTCGGCGAACATGGTCGCCAAGCTTGCCCTCGGTATTGCCGATAATCAGGCCTTGACGCAGGTCAATGAGGCGATTGGCATCCGTAACTTGCCGGTGGTCGTGTTCCCCCGCGTGAACGCTGCGCACGCCCGGCACCCGTCGTGGGACAGTCACATTGATGCTCTGCGCCGGGCTGGTGTGCACCTTGTTTACGGTGAGGACGTCTGGCCGCTGCACGAGCCGCGGAGCGCGCCGGGGCGCGAGTTGCCCTGGTCGGCGGTGCTCGACGCGGTGAACGCGGCCGTTCCCGTCGCGCGCTAGCCCGTTACTGCCTGTACCCGGACAGTTTGTCCGGGTAGTTACCGCTATCCGGGTGTCTCCTGGTTGCACCGTGCCCGACCGGACGCGGTGAGACCGAGACATCGGAGTGCAGATGGGCATTCACGTGGTAATCCAGCCCCTGGCCGGGTACGGGCTGAGGTCGTGTCGCCCTCGCCCGGGGTGCGCCAGCTTGTTGCGGGGGGCGAGGGGACCACCGTCCTCGTGCAGGTGCCACAGCCTCTTCAAGCCGCGTCGACCCGAGAAGCAGGTCGCGGGTCCTGGATGGCCTGTTGACGGCCTGGACGGGTGCAGAAATCTTGTTTCTGCACGTCAGCGGAGTGGCACAGAAGAAGCCGGACTCCTCCTGACCTGGTCGCTGTCGCCTGATTGGGCTGCGAGACAGCCTGACTTCAGATGATGGGTAACACGGCCGGTGTACGATCAGTGACCAATTGAGTTCTGTTACCCCCTGCTGATCCGGCGCTGTGGGACAAATGGGTTAGCAAGCTAGCTGCATAAGCAGTTTTATCTTACTGTCAGTGCTTGCAAGGTTCGACGCCCAAGGGGTACGTCCAGGGGCGGCCCTCTCGGTGACGGTCATCACAGGGCCTCAGCGGCACGCAACACCCGCTACGGAGTGAATCGCGCGGCCGTTAGCAGAGCTGGCGCAGGAGCGAAGGAGCAGGGCCATGGACGACACCAGGACAGCAGCGCTCGTTGAAGAGATCATCACGGGGTTACGGGAGGTTATTCGGCGCCATCGTGTGACGTCCGCGGAATATCGCTCGGCGCTTCGCTTCCTGACCGAAACAGTTGAGCGAGGCGAGCTTCCGTTGCTGTCCGATGTCCTGTTCGAGGCGGTTGTCGATGGGGTAGCGCAACTCGGCTCGGAGGGCACAGACACTAATGTGGAAGGACCGTTTTACGTCGCCGGCGCCCCGCTGCTGTACGCCGATGGTGGAACACCGATCCTTCCTATGCGCCCGGAGGAGCCCGGTGACCGCCTCCTGTTCACCGGCGCCGTCCGCTCCACCGCGGGCGCCGCGCTCCCGTCCACTATGATCGACATCTGGCAGGCCAACGGCGCCGGGTTGTACTCTCGGTTTGCTCCCGACCTACCGGAGTGGAACCTTCGCGGCCGCATTCGTTGCGACGCGGACGGGAATTTCGCCTTTATCACCGTTGTCCCCGCCCCCTACGACATTCCCCAGCATCCGCACACCAGTCGGGTCCTCGGCCTCCTGGGACAAGAGCCGCATCGCCCTGCCCATATCCACTTCAAAGTCCACGCTCCAAACCACCGCGAACTTACCACCCAGGTCTACTTCGCCGGAGATCCCTGGCTGGACCACGATGTGGTCGGTGCCGCCAAACCCTCGCTAGTGACGGAACTCCAGAAGGCAACTGACACCGACAGTTACGGATACACCTGCCGATTCGACTTCGTGCTCGCCGTCGAGTCAAACGATCAGGAATCCGCCTCGGCCCTACTCGATTTCGGGTCGGCGGAGCCTGGCTAGGGCAGCGAAGGTAGTCGGGGGTGCGAAGGGGGAGAACGAGACTGCCGCCTCGTGGTCTAGCTCGGCAGCCAGGACGGCTCGGCACAGTTCGGCTAGGGCGGTGAGGTCGTCGCGTTGGGCGGCGACGAACTCGGCGGTCACCGGGTCGCCGTGTCCGGGGACTACCGTGCGCGGCGTCATGCCGAGGAGCTCGGTGAGGGCGGTGGGCCACTCGAGCGGGAAGGCGTCGGTGAAGTCCGGATCAGCACCCTGCTCGACGAGATCTCCGCCGAAAAGCACACCCGTGTCAGGCGACCACACCGCGATGTCATGGTCGGTGTGCCCCCGGCCGGGATGGGTCAGCAGCACCCGCCGACCGCCGAGATCGAGCTCGACATCATCAGCGATCAGCCGATCCGGCACCACCGGACGCACCAGCGTCGCCTCGTACGGTGTGCGCTGCGCGCGGGACCAGGCCAGCGCTTCGGCGTGCTGCGCCGCGCCGCCTCTGGCCAGGTCATCCCGACACTGCGGATGCGCCCACACGGTGGTCGGCATGAAGGCCGCGGTGCCCAGGCAGTGGTCGAAATGGGCGTGGGTGAGCACCACGGTGCACGGCCGCGAGGTGACCTGGCGAATCGCGGCGCACAGCTCAGCGCCCTGACCGGGATCGCTGCGGGTGTCGACGACCAGAGCATCGGAATCCCCGATCACCAGCCCCACGCAAAGATCCAACTCGGCGTACCGGCGGACCAGCACCCCGTCCGCCAATTCAACCCACCGCGCCGTCACGAACCCTCCTCACCGCTGTCCCGGTGCCGCCGCACCCGGTGATCCGCGATATGGCAATGTTGCACGCCGTGCGCGTCTATCTCGGTTCCGATCACGCTGGCTTCGAGCTCAAGGCCTTCCTGGTGCAGCACCTCACCAGTCGCGGCCACGATGTGGTAGACGTCGGCCCCGACGTCTTCGACGCCGACGATGACTACCCGCCGTTCTGCATCGCGACCGCCCGCCGGGTGGTAGCGGACTCGGGCAGCCTCGGCGTGGTGATCGGCGGGTCGGGCAACGGCGAGCAGATCTCTGCCAACAAGGTCGTGGGCTGCCGAGCCGCGTTGGCGTGGAGCACCGAAACGGCTAGGCTGGCCCGGGAGCACAATGACGCCCAGGTGATGGGAATCGGCGCTCGGATGCACAGCCCCGCCGAGGCGGCGGAAATCGTCGAGATGTTTATCGCTACGCCGTTCTCCGGTGGCGAGCGACACTCCCGCCGGATCGGGCAGATTTCGGCCTTCGAGACCACTGGGGAAGCACCCCGGATCTCCGCAAGCTGAGCTTCCAGCGATGCCGGAAGGTAATACGACACACCGGCTGGCCCAGCGCCACCAACGGTATTATGGTGGGTCGCCAGTGGGAGTATCCAGCCCACAGGGTCGATTCTCGGCAGCCGCCGCTGTCCTGGATGGACTGGTGCTACAGCGCGCCGAAGCGCATGGCAAGCACCTTTCTCACATCTACCGGCCCGATCTTATAGTGCACGTTCACCTCGGTCTCTATGGCGCTTTTACCGAGGCCGTGTTGCCGGTGCAGCCGCCTCGCGGGCAGGTTCGCATGCGTCTTATCGGCTCCACGCACTGGACGGATCTGCGGGGGCCGACGGCATGCGAATTACTCACTGAGCCCGAGGTGGCTTCGGTGCTTACCCGGCTGGGGCCAGATCCGCTTCGCCGCGACGCCGACCCCGAGCGGGCGTGGGCCAAAATCTCGCAGTCCCGGGCGCCGCTGGCCACATTGTTAATGGATCAATCGGTACTCGCCGGCTTAAGCAGCGTCGATCGTGAGGACCCCGACGGCCGACGGCCGACGGCCGCGGAATCGGATCCCCGTGCGTGCGCAAGTTGTCGATGTGCAGCGGGATTGCTTCTCGCATCAAACGGACGCATTCGTCATACGAGTCGCCGGCGGCCACACAACCCGGCAGATCAGGGCTCCAAGCTCCGTATCCGCCGTCGTCACCCCGCTCTACGATCACCGCGTATCCGCTCAACGCCGCCTCCACTCGATGCCTGCCTGTCTCAGGATGCTCTTCTCGGTGCCCGGCGGCAACGTGGCGCTCGGCTTGCCCGCGATCGTGGTCGTGCCCGGCTTGACAGCAGGACGGAACTGCCGGTGGCTTCCGGTGACGCGCTCCAGGTACCAGCCATCGGCCTCAATGATTTTGATCATTTCGCTGACCTTCAGCGGCACCGCCCCGACCTCCATCCGGCCCCGACAGGAACGAGGAGGACGGTAGCTTAGGCTTCCGTCCGTCGAGACCAGCGGCTCGCTCGACGATCAGTGTCTCCGGCCGGTGCTGACACGGGTCAGCGCGGCGGTGACCAGGGCGTCGTTGGCCTCCAGTAACGCGCCAGACCTGCACTTTATCCATTAGCGAGGCCAACGTTTGTGGTGTTCTCACACATCAGATAGCGTGCACTAATTCAATACCGATCGGTGTTGGAAATGTGTACTGTGATTAGCACCGGGCCCCCCATCCCGACATGGAGACATATCGGGATGGGGGTCGGGACGGAGCGGACGCGCGGTGTGGCACTGTTGCATACTGTGTGCGTCTATCTCGGTTCGGATCATGCTGGGTCTGCCCACCGTCCCGCATCGAGTCCGTCCGCGGGTAGTGCCCGGTCTGGGCTGCGTCGGGGGGTGATCGGCGGGTTGGCCAACGGCGAGCAGATTTCGCCCAGCAAGGTCGCGGGTTGTCGCGCGGAGCTGGCGTGGAGCCCCGAAACCGCCAGGTTCGCGCGGGAGCACAACGACGCCCAGGTGGTCGGGGTCGGTTCCTGGATGCATGGACCCGCCGGGGCCGCGGAGATCGTGGAGGCGTTTCTCGGGACGCGGTTTTCGGGCGGCGAGCGGCATGCCTGCCGGATCCGGTTGGTCTCGGACTTCGAGGCTGCCGGGGACGCACCGCCGATGTCTGTGGGTTGACTCTGCGATGCCGGAGGGTCACACGACGCACCGACTGGCAGGTGCGCACCGGCGGCGTTACGCAGGGTCGCCAGTCGCGGTGTCCAGCCCGCAGGGTCGCTTCGCGGTGGCCGCGGCGAAGCTCGATGGTCGGGTGTTGCAGCGTGTCGAAGCGCACGGCAAGCACCTGTTCCACGTCTACAGTGCTGATCTGGTGGTGCACGTGCACCTTGGTCTGTACGGTTCCTTCACCGACGCGACGTTGCCCGTGCAGCCGCCGCAGGGGCAGGTCCGCATGCGGCTGGTCGGCGTCACGCACTGGACAGATCTGCGCGGGCCAGCGGCTTGTGAACTGCTCACGGGGATCGAGGTGGACGCGGTGCGCGCCCGGCTGGGGCCGGATCCGCTGCGCCGCGATGCTGACCCGGACCGGGTCTGGGCCCGCGTTTCCCGGTCTCGGGCGCCGCTGGCCACGTTGTTGATGGATCAGACGGTGGTCTCGGGAATCGGCAATATCTATCGGGCTGAGCTGTTGTTCCGTCACCGGCTGGATCCACTGCAGCCAGGGTGTGAGCTTCGCGAGGATCAGTGGCCGGCAGTGTGGTCAGATCTCGTCGAGTTGATGCACGAGGGGGTGCGTCGTGGTCGGATCGATACGGTCCGTGCGGAGCATGACCCGGTTGCGATGGGACGACCTCCGCGTCAGGATCGCCATGGCGGCGAGGTCTATGTCTACCGCCGGGCCGGTGCGCCGTGCTTGGTGTGCGCTACCGACGTCGTCACCGCGCGGCACGCCGGGCGCAACCTCTATTGGTGTCCTCGCTGCCAGCGGCGGCCGGTGGTTTAAAATTCGGTGGCCCTAAATATCGCCGCCACCCCAGTCCCCACCGCCGTAACCACCGCTCGCGTAGTCAGCATTGCTGTAATCACCGGTTTGGGCCGTCAAAACCAGGCACGCCGTGACCAAAAGCCTCGGATCTGACGGACCCGAGCCACAGTTTTGATCTGGGCGCGGGGGACTAGCTCTCCTAGGGCCGGTGCGGTCGGTTAAGAGCACGTCCGATACGGCTTGACGTTGGCAGCACTGCTCTTGATCGCGGCTTAAACTGAACAGGCGACCGTAGCCGGTCCTGACCATGATCTGCAGTTCGCGCAATGACACGGTTGTCACGGCAAGCCTCTGGTCACGGACGGTGGTGAGGCGGGTGGGACACGAACCTGACCTGACGGATTATGAGTGGCTGGAGAGACGCTGAGTTCGCCACCCTCAGGTGGTCCCGAATGGGGGAGTGGCCAGTCCCGAATCCGAGAGTAGTGGTGTGACGCAGGCTGTGTGCTGACGATAGGTGCCCCGTCTGACCTGTGATGATGGGGTTTGAGACGACACGATCATCGAGATGGTTGGCAGAGTATGCGAGATCTATCGGTTGCGGCGGCGGGTGGAGTCGGCGCGGTGGGCTCGACGCTGACGGGTGTGTTGGGATGGTCGCGGTGACCGAGCTGGTCGACTGGCTGAATATGATCAAGTTGTTGGCTGCGGCGATCGGGCCGATCAAGGCCCGCGACCGGGCACACACGGGTGGTGAGTTGCTAGTTGGGATGGCGGCAGCGAAGCTGACTGGGAGAGGGGATCCTGGTTGGGCTTGACCGCCAATGAGCCGATGTCGCTGGGCAGGTGCTCGCGTCGGTGCCTGTGCTGAGCTCCGCGACCGCGGCTGGGTTGCCGCGGAAGTTCACTGGGGCGGTGGCGTGCGGTGGAGACCGGGTCGGCGAGATCAGTGCTGTGATGCTGCCGCTTTGCCCCCGGAGCGGACTGCGACCCTATGCGATCATGTCACGATCGATCTGACTCCATCGACGTGGAGGTCTACGGACGCCAGAAGCACGGGGCTGGCCTTCAACCACCGTCAATGTTTACGGTGTTCTACCACGTCAGCTAGGGTGTACTAATTCATTGCTGATCGGGAGTCGGCAATGTTTGTCGAGCTGAGCTGCTGTTCCGCCACCAGCTGGATCCGCTGCTGCCGAGCCGCGACCTGCGCGCTGATCAGTGGGCGGCGCTGTGGTCAGACCTCGCCGAGCTGATGGCTGACGGAGTGCGTCGCGGTCGGATCGACACCGTGCGATCTGAACATGACCCGATTCGGATGGGACGCGCTCCGCGGCAGGATCACCACGGCGGTGAGGTCTACGTTTACCGCCGGGCCGGGGCACCGTGCCTGGTGTGTGGTACGGCGATCGTCACCACGCGCCACGCCGCACGCAAGCTGTACTGGTGCCCCCGATGCCAGGGAGGCCCAGCGGCCTAGAAGTCCCCACCGCCAAAGTCACCGCCACCGCCCCAATCGCCACCGCCGCCGCCCCAGTCGCCGCCACCGCCGTAGTCCCCGCCGCTGTAGTCGCCACCGCCACCGCCCCAGTCGCCCCCGCCGTAGTCCCCTCCGCCATAGTCGCCTCCGCCATCGCCGTAATCGCCACCGCCGAAGGCGTTGTCCTGGCCGGCGTCATAGCCCTGCTCCCACGCCGCCGCCGACGCGATCCCGCCCATTCCGGAGAACATCGAACTGAACAGCAGCGCTGAGCCCAAACCCCAGGCGCCACCGACCAGCGCGGGCTTCCACCACGGCTCGCTGTACCAGCCCTGGGGGACTGGGCGCCCAGCTATCCGGCCGCCCGGGTAATAGTGCGGGGTGCGGTCGCTGGGATTGGGCGATGCTGCGTATTCGTGCCCCTCGACGTTGACGTCCCGATCCTCGGTGACTGAACCGGCGCCACCCTGGCCGGGCACGGGCGGCAGCTCCGGACCCGGGTCCATTCCCATCGCGACCCGGGCCGCCCGCACGTAGTACAGCCCTTCAAGAGCTGTTTGGGTCACCAGCCGGGTTTGCGTCGCACTACGGGCAAGATCCAGCTGTGAGCTGGCCGCTGTGTAGCGCTCCGCAGCATCGGCCAGCGCTTGCTTGGAGGGTTCGTCGGTGCCGATCAGGTTGAGGACCTGGCCGCCCAGCCGCTCCACCCAGCGGCGTGCCTCAGCCTTGGAATCCTCGAGAGCGCGCTGCTGGGTGACCTGCCGGTTTCGAAAGTAGTACACCGAACCACCGCCGATCAGCAGCATGAGTATCACCACCGAGATCAGCGTGCCCACGCCGCCTCCTCCTCAGACTGAACCGGACTGTGTCGACATTACCCTCGTTGTGGATAAGGTTCCGGCGCCGTGCTAAGGACGTCGCACAGGACGACCGTTGATCGCTTCCAGGGTACCGCTCACCGTCTGGTTGGCCACGGGGGGATGATCAGGTGTTGACACCGAGCCTTACCGTCACGACCCTCGCTTAAGACGAGGGAAGGACCGCAATGATGTCAGCCACACCAATCTTCGAGCAGCTGTGCCGGGATTTCCACGATGCCGCAAATGCGCAGCCGATGGATGCCTCACAGCCGCTGATCGCCACCCAGCGTAAGGGTCCGGCGCACTCCCTGGAGGACACCGGAAGCGGTCTGGTGTATGAGCGAGGCAACCTGCCACGCGCGCTTGCGGAATGGGCCTGCCCCACCGGTTAGGTCGCGGGCGCGTGGCTCACCGCTGGCCGTGATGGGGCCAGCGCGGGGTTGTCTGGACAGCCGTAGGGCTCGCTCGGTGCCTGTCGGGTAGGTGGTCCAAGTCGGGGGCTGTGCGATCGCCGCGACCGCACAGCCCCCGCCCCCCTTGGAATGGCGCCTCATCGATGGCTCCCGGAGGCGCCGCTACGTCATCCTGTTGCGCATTACGCGGGTTGTCTTCGGCTAGTCCTGGCGGTTGGGCCCGAAGCTGCCGTTTCCATTACCTACAGTCGTCCGGAGATGCCGACGCCGCAAGCCCTCGTCAGGATGTCCTGATCGGTAGTCATCGAACCGATCGAGTCAAGGTAAGGGGCCGTAGTGAGCGAGCAGGCGATTGCCGACCATTACTCACAGAAAGAGTTGGGACGCAAAATTCTCAACGCACTCATGACGCTGGGTGCGGACCCCGAGCACCTCGATCCTGATCAACTGGCGGCAGTCGATGAGTTTCACATTGGTGGTCGAAAGGCCACTGTGGAGTTGCTCAATCAACTCGATCTACATCCCGCACTGCGCGTGCTCGATGTCGGCAGCGGGTTGGGTGGCACCGCTCGCTACTTGGCGCGACGGCACGTTGTCGAGGTCACCGGCGTCGACCTCACTGCGGAGTATGTTGAAGTTGCCACATCGCTGACTCGCCGGTCCGGTCTCGCGGAGCTCGTGCAGTTCCGCCAAGCCAGCGCCACCACACTGCCGTTTTCCGATGGTTCCTTTGACCGCGTGTGCATGCTGCACGTCGGAATGAACGTCGCAGACAAGGCGGCGCTGTTCGCCGAGATCCGGCGGGTAATGGTGGCCGGGGGACGGTTTGGCATCTACGACCTGATGCGCGTTGGGCCCGGCGACATCATTTATCCGGTGCCGTGGGCCGGTAGCCCGGCGACGAGTTTCGTCATGGAACCGCAACGATACCGCGAGCTACTGGCGCAGGCGGGGCTACCGGTGCAGGCCGAGCGTGACCGTCGGGGTTTCGGGATCGAAGCGCTCCATGAGGTACGAGCTCGCGTCGCCCGGGATGGTCTGCCAGCGCTGGGCCTGCACCTTGTGATGGACCCAGAGCCCGCATTGAAGATTGCGAACATGCTCGACAGTTTGGAACGCGCCGTGCTGGCTCCGACTGAGATGATCTGCCTCGCGCAGTAGGCTGATAGGCGTACTGGCCGTGTTCCCTGCGGTCAGGGAACACGGCCAAGAGTCTCGCTCCCACGCCTACGCGGTAGTGGCTCGGCGGCTGCTCGCGCTGAGCAGACCACCACCGACTATCAGCGTCGCAATAGCGACCGCCAGGTCGAGGAGGTTGTCCCCGTTAATTCCTGGAGGGATGGACAGCAAAGACCAGTAGCCCAAAAAGCCCAGTACGGCGACTAGCAGTAAGGCCCCACCGACCGCGATATTCATCCCCTGATTACCGGGAGGGGTCAGCGCGAATGCTCCCAGCAGCCAAAATACCCCTAGGATGAGATAAATGAGGTTGTGGAAGCCGTTCGTCTGGAAGAGCCCGAAAATTGCATGGTCCGTCATCTCGGTGAAGTTGGTGAAGCCCGTCAGGATAAACCCAAGGATCCCAAGGACCAGCACCACGAGACCGAGGAGTACGGAATATTTCTGGTCGAGTGTCCCCGGCCCCGGCCTGCTCCGTTCCTTGATCCCAAACTTTTCTTCTGGACTAAGATTCGCCATGGTTGTCCCCTTCCACTTGACACTGCTGTACCCGGCGCCCATCGGCGCCGGCGCTACACCACGAACCCCGGACGTCCAACTGGTCCAGACGAGCCGCGGCACCGACCGGCGATAGCTGCGGACGTATTGACGTCGTTGGGCCGAGTCGGTCGTCTCGGCAAGGCAGGAGATCATTTCAGCCCACCAGGCCCTGCCCTCCTCGCCAGGCAGCAGGCTGCGTACCCAGCGCAGCGAACTCGATTCCTGCGCGGGAGCCGGATGAAGTCCTGCCATTGCTTGCCGATCTCTACGGTCGCTCATCCCGAACCTGCCTCATTCGTGGGAGCAGCACGGGGACGCGCGAGCAGCCGGCTCAAACCACTGCGGTCACGACCTTGGTGCAGAGCGTGGACAGCGCGAGTTCGCCCCTCCGCCGTCAGCCGGTAGTAGCGCCGCGGTGGGCGACCGTTGGTATGACCAGGTTCAGGGTCCTCCCATCGGTCACTGACCCAACCTGCGCCGCGGAGTCGCTGCAGAATCGGGTAGATCGTGCCCGGCTCAAGTCCGCTGGCGCGCACTATCTCCAACCCATACAGCTCGGCGTCTGGCCGATCGAGTAGGGCGCCCAGCACCGCCAAGACACCCACCGTCATCCGTAAACCCGCCATAGGACCTAACTCTATATAGCTAGTGCTCGTCTGTCCAGGCAGAGGCGTACAGCGACCAGTGACGTGGAGCGGAGGACTGCCGTACCGGTGGACGCACTGTGCCGCACGGGTCCTGTTTCGCGGACTGGGCGCACGGACGGAACCAGCAGTGGACGCTGACTGGTCACTGGGCGGACGCGTAGCGGTGGGGTGTGCCTGACCCAGGCCCGGCCGGGCGCGTCGTCCTAACGCCGTTCGGGATGATGCCCTTTGAGTTGTCTTGTGCGGCCGCATCATGGCCGTTGACTTACTAGTCCATCCCTGGACCTCTCCCGGGCGACCGGCCTAGGCGAGCGCCGATGCGGTGGTCCACGCCTATGGGTCTCAAGCTCCAGGAGGGCGAGTGCCCTTCTCATCCGCTCCCGCAGGGTGCTTCGACCGCCTGACCAGCAAGGATGACGTGGACAGAGAGATGTCATCAGCCTGATGCTGTTCGTGTCAAGTACGCGACAGCGGCCGACGCGACAGGGCGGAAGAATCTCGGTCGTCATCCCCGGGAGCAAGCGGCAATGTGGACAGGCAGCAGAGGTGATGCGTCGAGATTCTTCGGGTGCATACGTTGGGTCCACCGCCGGTCACGCCGTGAGTGGAATATTGGAGTAGCGAGCTCTCGGTGTGAACGCAGTATGGATCGCATGTAGGAGCAAAACTATTCGGAGGTGAGCAGGATGGGGAGCGTCAAGGACCTAGTCGGAAGTGCTGTAAGGGTGTGGAACGAACATAACCGGGAAGGGTGGACTGCGAATTTCACTGAAACTACCGAATTGAGAGCTCCGGGTGGCGTCAGCGGCTCCGGACTTGGGATAGCGGGACAGTTCTACGACATATGGCAGGATGGGTTTCCTGACTGCCAGGTGGATCCAGAGGCGATCAGTGAGGACGGTGCGGACGGTGTACTTGAGGCGGTTTTCAAAGGAACCCACACTGGACCGTTAAATACGCCCACCGGTACGATCGCGGCCACCGGCAAGGCCGTCGCAATCCCGTTCGTCGTGACAGCAAAGGTGGGAGGCGGCAAATTCACCAGCTTCCGTCTCTACTTCGATCAGGCCGAGCTTATGACCCAGTTGGGAGTGGTATGAGATCCGATCTATGACAGCGAACATAGCCGCAGGAACGAGTGCACGAGCGGCTATACTGCCGCACGCTGAGGGCCCGCGCGGCGACGAGCCCGCGGCGCGACACACTGCCGACATCCTCGCGGCGAGATCGGAGCTCCATCTGGCCACAGACGGAGTGGGGCTGGGTGGTCGGCATAGTCTCCGCCGATGACGTGTGTCAGCAGTTGTCGCACGGTTCACTCCGAACATGGTGTCGGCAGTGCCAGATGCCCAGTCCAGAGCTCGGCCAGCCACGCTCGAACTCCGACCGTGCCCGGTGTAGGGGCCCCATGTGATCCATGCCGTGAACCGTGGGCACTCAGGCAACAACCGCACCAAGTTGGATCTCCCCGGCTTGCTAAGGCCAGTACGGCGAGCCCTTGCTGTCGGGCTGCCAGTGCCGGTCGGGCGCATCTGCCAGCGCCCGTGGTCGCGCTGTCTGCATGCACCCGTGACCGACGGCGGTTCTGTGGTTTTTCTCTTGGGCGAGCCCCTAAGTCGGGATCTGTCACAGGCGGCTCCCCGCGGCAATAACAGCACTAATAGGGGTAAGTGACAAAGTGATGTATCTGGTCAGAGATGCTGCCGCTCTTTATCTGGTGACAACGCGGGATACCAAGCAGTGGCCCAGCGCGCCGGTGCAGGGCATCCGTGGCGACCCGGTGGATGGAGGAAGCGTG